>NZ_BAAAGU010000035.1:3628-80396 GCF_039524635.1 Streptomyces thermocarboxydovorans
ATGCCGAGGACGGCGACGGGTGCGATGTGGGGGTCGGCGACGGGTGCGATGTCGGGGCCGGCGCCGGGTCGGGTGACGGGTGCGTTGCCGGGTCGGGTGCCTGGTTCGGTGACGGGTTGCGTGTCTGGTTGTCCGGCTCGCTCATGTCGCTGCCTCCCCCTCGTTGCTCATGCGCCGGACCGACCCCCTCCGGTCCTCCGGGCCGGCCTGGCCGGGCACCCGCGGGGCGGAGCCGATCAGTTCGGCCGCCGCCTGCTGGTAGCGGAGCACGGCCTGCTCGGCGGCGCGCAGATCACAGGGCGCGCTCCACAGCATGCGGCGCGCCTTCTCGTACCGCTCGACCAGCAGCGGATCTTCCGCAAGCCCGCGCCGGGCCACCTTCGCCTTGTACGCGTCCAGCCGGCCGCGCAGCTCGGCGCGGACCGCCAGCGGCGCGGTGACCGCGGTCAACGACTCGCGGGCGCGCAGCAGTTCGTCCTCCGCCTTCTGCTCCAGCGACTCCAGCAGCGGCGACAAGCGGTGCCACTGCGCCTGCCTGCGGTACTCCGCGGCCGTGGCCAGCTGCTCCTGCAGCACCGTCGGCGGGCCGCTGACCACCGGCACCTCCGTGGCGGCGATCTTCGCCAGCACCTCGCCCCGCGCCGTACGGGCCTCGGCGAGCGTGCGGTCGGCGCGGGACAGCAGGTCCCGCAGGCGGACGATGCGCTTCTCGGCGTCCTGGCGGACCGTCAGCACCGCGTCGATCTCCCGGCGGACGTCCTCCAGGGCGCGCGCCTCACGGTCGTAGACGGTGGTGTCGGGCTTGCCGCCGCCCGGTGCCGAACTGCCCTCGGCAGGCTGCCAGAACGCCAGCGGGTCGGAGACGACCTCCTCGCGCAGCTTGGTCAGGGTGCGGGTGATGCGCTCCAGGTCGTCGCCCGCCGGGTGCTCGCCGGGACGCACGCCCACGGAGTGCGCCAGCTTGCGGGTGCGCTGCAACTCGGCGGCGAGCAGATCTATCCGCGCGGGCAGCGCCGACCACACCGCGTCCGCGGCGACCACCACGTCCAGCGAGGACGCGTACAGGGCGTTCATCCGGTCGACGAGGCCGGCCAGCGAGTAGCGCTCGGTCAGGCGGCCCTGCTGCTCGCCGTGCAGGGTGGGCGCGTTGGCGGTGGCGGCCGCCGAGCCGGCGACCGTGACGCACTCGCCGCGCAGCAGCTCCGTCAGCTCCACCAGGTCCTCGCGGCTGGACCAGCGGCGGCGGGACCTGATCTCGCGAGCGGTGCGCAGCGCGTCCGTGTACGCGTCGAAGTACGTCCACAGCAGCGTGATCGCCGCCTCGGTGCACTTCCAGCGTTCCGCGGTGACGCCGGTCAGCCGGGCACCCTCCAGGAGTCTTCGGCCCGCGTGGTCCTGCAGGGCGAGCAGCGAGGTCTCGATCGCCTCGTGCTCGGCGCCGAGCCGCGCCAGCGCACGGTCCACCTCGTCCCGGTCCATCACCGGCCGGGTGGGGTCCGTGTCGCCCATCGATCACCTCTCGTTGCGGGTTGGATCCGGTTGTGGGTCGGCCGGAGTCCGCTCAGCTCTTGCGCAGGTACTCCGGTGCCGGTGGTTCCGACTTGGATGAATCCCCGGCAAGTGTCGCTGACAACCATTCGTCGTACGACGCCTGCCATCCCTCCTTGGTGTCCTTGCGCCAGTCCACCAGGATCTGGTTGACCCGGCGTACCAGGTCGTCCGCGTCCTTCTTCATCGCCACGCCGTAGTACTCGGTCGTGAAGGCGTCGCCCTTGAGCTCCACCGTCGGGTCCTGTGCGGCCTGGCTCGCCGCGAGCGCGCCGTCGTTGACGACGGCGTCCACCTCGCCGAGCTGGAGCCGCACCAGGCAGTCGAGCTGGTTGGGGACCTGGGTGGAGATGTCCGTGGAGGCGGGCAGGTCGCCGTTCTTCTTGTCCTCCTCCAGCTTCGCGTAGGCCGTGGAGCCCTTCGCGGTGCAGATCCTCCGGTTGGCCAGGGTCTCGTCGTAGCCGGTGACCGGTGAGGTCTTCGGCGCCAGGACCTGCTGGCCGGTCTTGAAGTACGGGGCGGAGAAGGCCACGTCCTTCAGGCGGTCGCAGTTGATCGTCATGGTGCGGACCACCAGGTCGACGCGGCCGCTCTTGATCGCGGGGATGCGCTGGGCCGTGGGGATCGCCTTGAACTGGACGGCGTCGGGGTCGCCGAGGATGTCCTCGGCGATACGGTGCACCAGGTCGATGTCGAAGCCCTCGAGGCTGGTGTTGTTGCCGCCGTTGCCGCTGGTGCGGCTGTTGGGGTTGCGGTAGCCCCAGCGGTAGCTGTTCTGGTCCACGCCGACGATCAGTTTGCGCTTCTCGCCGGGGCGGTTCTTGATCGCCTCGATGGTGGGGCCGTCGGCGTCGGAGGGGGGCAGGGTCTGCTTCTCGGGGGCGGTGCAGTCCTCCGCCTTGCCGGCTGCGCCGGCTGTGCCGGGTGCGTGTGCTGTGTTCGCGCCGGTTTCGGCCGCGGGGGCGGCGTCGGGGGTGTCGTGGACCGCCGAGCCCGTGCAGGTGAGCAGGAGGGCGAGGAGGAGGGCCACGGCGCAGGCCGTGAACATCGCGCCCACGCCGCCCCAGCCCCGCAGGCCGGCCCGCATCTGTCGTGCCTTGTTCAGCATGCCCGTCACGCCCCCTCTCACCGGTACTCCGACAGCCGGCGGCCGATGCCGAGCACCGCGCCGAGTGCGCCGATGACGGCGAGGACGGCGGCGCCCACGGGCAGGCCGGTCAGTGCGTCGCGGCCGTCGGTGGCCGCGGACTTGAACTCGTGCTGTTCGTGCTTCAGGGCGGTGGCGAGGTTGGCGTCGACGTTGTCGAAGCACTCGCCGGTGGTGCCCTTGGCACCGATGACCATGTTCAGGGCCTGCTGGTAGTTGCCGTTGTCGTCCTGCTTGCGGGCCGCGTCGTGGCGCTTGTGCCACTCGGTCATGTTGCCGACGGCGGCGGTCACGGGCTTCTCGCCGGTGCTGTCGTCGGCGAGCCGGCGCGCGTGGGTGAGGCCCTTGGCCAGGGTGTCCATGTTGCGTTCGAAGTCGTAGTCGTACGCGTCGACGGTCTCGTCGCCGACCTGCCGGGTCTCGGCGCCGCGGGCCACCAGGGTCAGGTTCTCGTTGCCGCGGGCCTTGAGGGAGGCGATACGGGCGTCGTTGAGGACGGTGAGGGAGCGGACGCCGTGGTCGTGCGAGTCGTTCAGGCCGGAGCGGGCGAGGGTGTGGCCGGCGAGGAGCCAGAGGAGGACGGCGGTGGTGGTGGCGGTGGCGGCCACCAGGCCGTGGTTGAGGACGCGGTTGGTGCGCAGGTAGTTGCGGCGCTGGGCCCAGGCGAGGGCGGCGAGGGCGGCGGTGCCGAGGGCGATGGCGAGCCAGGGGTAGGGAGTTGCGCGTCCGTAGTCGGACTGCAGGCGCTGGTTCTCCTTGGTGTAGAGCTCCTCGGCGGCCGGGAGCATCTCCTGCTGCATCTTCTCGTTGGCGTAGCGGAGGTAGGCGCCGCCGACCGGGAAGCCCTGGCGGTTGTAGGTGCGGGCGCGTTCGACCAGGCCCTTGTACTCCGGGAGCAGGCGGTTGAGCTTGGTGATGGTGGGGGTGGAGGGGGAGTCCGGGTCGGCGTTGGCCGCGGCGGTGACGAGTTTGCCGGCGGCGGTGCGGATGCCCTTCTCGTAGCGGGCGCGGGATTCGGCGGTCTCCTGACCGCCCGCCAGGAAGCCGCTGGAGGCCGCGGTGTTGGCGTCGGCGAGGGAGCGGTAGATGTCGGCGGCGTCGGAGCTGAGGGGCTGGCTGCTGGTGAGGACGTCGTCGGCGGCGGACGCGCGGTCGGTGGTCTGCCAGATGGTGACGGCGCCGAAGCCGAGGACCAGGGCGGCGAGGAGGGCGCCGATGATGCGGAGGCGGCCGGGTTCGGTGGTGGCGGCGTGGCGGAGGCGGTCGACGCCTTCCGCGAAGGCGGTACGGCGGGGTGGCGTGGGGGCGTGCAGCTCCGCCGGTGAGGCCGGCGGTGCCTCGCCGGCGCGCGTCTGTGTCAGTATCACTTGACCTCCCCCATGGTCATCTGTCGCGGCAAGTATTGCCGCTGGGACTGACATCTGCACCTCCTCACCAATACGCCGTCAGGCCCGGGTTCGGTTCCCGCTGCGGCTGGGTGGGGGTGCGCGTCTGATGCCTGCGGCGCAACAGCGGCTCCGGTGGGGGTGCGCGTAGCGCCCACGCTGGGTGGGTGAGACGGGGCGGGGGTGGTGGTATCCGTCGGGATGTTCTGGGCATGACAGGGCCCCGCAGGGCGTGAGAGGGGCCCCGCAGGGCGTGAGAGGGGCCCCGCAGGGCGTGAGAGGGGCTCCGTGGGGTGGTGGGAGGGGCTCCGTGGGGCGGTGGAGGGAGGGTGGTGCCGGAATCAGTGAGAGGGAGGGGGTGCCGGATTCAGGGAAGGGGCTGGGCGTCAGCGGGAGGTGTCGAAGACTTCGTCGCGGGTCGTGGCCAGGGCGCTCTCCAGGGCGCCGCGCAGGACGGGGTGCTCCCGGACGCCGCCGGTGACCAGCCGCGGGCGGGAGGCGACCAGCTCCTCCAGCTCGGCCTGGACGAGGGCGCGCAGTGTCTCGCCGCCGGAGGTGAGGCCGGTGCCGCTCAGGACGACGAGTTCGGGGTCGAGGACGGAGACGAGGGAGGCGAGCCCGGTGGCGAGCCGGGTCGCGTAGGTGGTCAGCAGGGTGCGGTGGCCCTCGTCCCGCTCCGCGGCCCCGGCGGCGCGTTCCAGCAGGGCGGCGGCCACCTCGGTGCAGTGGCCCTGGGGGATGTCGCCGATGCCCAGCTCGCGGGCCAGCTTCGGGACCGCCTGGGCGCCGGCCAGCTCCTGGAAGCCGCCGCTGTTGGCCTTGGTGACCTGGCGGACCAGGGGCGTGCCCGGCACCGGCAGGAAGCCGACCTCGCCGGCGCCTCCGGTGAAGCCCCGGTGCAGCCGCCCGCCGAGGACCAGGGCGGCGCCCAGGCCCTCCTGGTTCCACAGCAGGACGAAGTCGTCGTGGCCGCGGGCGGCGCCCAGCCGCTGCTCGGCGACGGCGACCAGGCTGACGTCGTTCTCGTACTCGAACGGCATGGGCAGCGCGGCGGCCAGCTCCTCCAGCAGCGTGGGGGAGTGCCAGCCGGGCAGGTGGGAGGCGTAGCGCAGGCGCCCGGTGTTCGGGTCGAAGGCGCCCGGGGTGCCGATGACCAGGCGGTGGATGTCCGACCGGGACAGTCCCGCCTCCTTCACCGCGCCGTCCAGGGCGTCGGCGACCTGCTGCACGACCGGGACGGCGGGCCGGCGGCCGGGGGTGGGCAGCTCGTACCGGCCGACCGTGCGTCCGGTGATGTCGGCCACGGCCGCCAGGATCCGCTCGGGGGTCACATCGAGTGTGCCGTATCGGCTACTTCGTGGTGCTCGGCGGCGTCAGCGGGGACGCCGCGACCGACTGCGGGGAGACCGAGCTGGCGTACGCCGACGGCGGGGCGACGGAGGCCGCCGGGTCGGGGCCCGGTTCCGGGTCCTCCGGGGCCGTGGCGCCGCCCACGATGCGGATGCCGGCGGCGTCGAAGGCCCGCTTGATGCGCCAGCGCAGCTCGCGCTCCACGGAGAGGGACTTGCCCGGCATCGTCTTCGCCGAGACGCGGACCACCATCGAGTCCAGCAGCACCGAGTCCAGGCCGAGGACCTCCACCGGGCTCCACAGGAGCTCGTTCCAGGGCTCCTCCTTGTTCATCTTCTCGGCGACCTCGTCGAGGGTGGCCTTCACCCGGTCCAGGTCCTCGTCGGAGCGGACGGTGACGTCGACGTTGGCGGTCGCCCAGCCCTGGGAGAGATTGCCTATCCGCTTGACCTCGCCGTTGCGGACGTACCAGATCTCACCGTTGTCGCCGCGCAGCTTGGTCACCCGCAGCCCGACCTCGATGACCTCGCCGGAGGCCACACCCGCGTCGATGGTGTCGCCGACGCCGTACTGGTCCTCCAGGATCATGAAGACGCCGGAGAGGAAGTCCGTCACCAGGTTGCGGGCGCCGAAACCGATGGCCACACCGGCCACACCGGCGGAGGCAAGCAGCGGGGCGAGGTTGATCTGGAAGGTGCCCAGCACCATCAGCGCGGCCGTGCCCATGATCAGGAAGGACGCGACCGAGCGCAGCACCGAGCCGATCGCCGCCGAGCGCTGGCGGCGCCGCTCGGCGTTGACCAGCAGCCCGCCGAGACCGGAGCCGTCCACCGCGTCGCCGGTACGGGCCATCCGCTCGATCAGCTTGGTGATGGCTCTGCGCACCACCACCCGCAGCACCGCGGCGATCACCACGATCAGCAGCACCCGCAGACCGATCGCCAGCCACGTCGACCAGTTCTCCTCCACCCAGCCGGCGGCGTTGGTGGCGCTCTCCTGGGCGTCCCGGAGCGAGGGCACCGTCGGTGTCTCGGTCTCCGAGGGGGTCGGCGAGGGACTCACGGCCGCCAGGGCGACGTCCGCAACGGGCAAGGACACGGCAGGTACCTCCAGGTGCACGCTCTGCCCCCGGTGCGACAGCCACGGTCACATCAGTTCGGCAAGGTCATGCCGATTACGAAAGGGTCACCGGTACGGCAGAACCACCACACTATCGGGGCATCGTGAAGGACTCCGCGGCCTCCGTGAAGAAGTAATGGCCCTCACCTGCGCTTGAGCCGGCCATGATCCGGGGGAAGACACTCCTGTGTGGTCGAAAACACTCCCAGCCCGTTACCGGGACATGGTGGCGCGTTCACCTGGCATGAGAGGAAACTGACTACGAAATCGTCCCGGCGCGAGCCACGCGCCGCCGGCGTACAAGGAGGCATCCGTGCCGCATGTCCTGGTCCTCAACGCGTCGTACGAGCCACTCGGCGTCGTACCGCTCCGCCGCGCGCTCGTGCTCGTCCTCGAGAACAAGGCCGTCTGCCTCGAGGAGTCCGGCGCCTATCTGCACAGCGCAACCGTCACCGTCCCCGCACCCAGCGTGGTCCGGCTCAAGCGTTTCGTGCGTGTTCCCTACCGGGGGCCCGTTCCTCTGACGCGGCGGGCGCTGTTCGCCCGTGACGGGGGCCGGTGCATGTACTGCGGTGGCGTCGCAACCAGCGTCGACCACGTCATCCCGCGCAGTCGTGGGGGCAAGCACGTCTGGGACAACGTGGTGGCCTCCTGCCGCCGCTGCAACCACGTGAAGGCCGACCGGCATCTGCGCGAACTCGGCTGGCGCCTGCGCCACAAGCCGGCCCCGCCCACCGGTCTGGCCTGGCGCATCATCGGCACGGGCCATAGGGACCCGCGCTGGCTGCCCTACTTGCAGCCGTACGGCGCGGACGACGTCCTGGCCCGGATCGACGGCATCTCCGCCTGACGATCCGGGCCTTCGTGTGTCCCGCCGAGTCGGCCGTGTGTCCCGCCCGGCGGCGACCGGTCCTGGCGGGCCGGCCCCGGGAGACCCCCGTTCCCCGGGGCCGGCCGGACCGCCGGCCTGTCGGCCTGTCGGCCTGTCGTCAGGCGTAGCGCAGTTCCGCGGGGCGGACGGTGCGGCGCAGCAGGGGCAGGGCGGTCGTGGCGGCCAGGAGGCAGGTCGCGTAGACGGCGAAGGGGACCAGCAGCGACACCCACGGCAGGGACCAGCCGCCGCCCTCGGCGAGCACCGCGTACCCGAAGCCGATGACCGCTCCTCCGGCCCCCGCGAGCAGCAGGGCCGGGGCCAGCGGCAGGGCCGTCTCAAGGAGCAGCGCCCTGCCCAGCACGGAGCGCGGCACGCCCGCGGCGGCCTGTGCGGCCAGGCCCCGCCGCCGCGTGGCCAGCGACTCGGCCGTGCCGACCGCGAGACCGGACAGGGTGATCGCCAGCGCGACCACCAGGGCGGCGGCCGTGAGGTCGAGGCCGGTGGTGTAGAAGGAGCGGCCCTCCGCCAGCTGCCGCTGCGAGTCCAGCACCTCAAGCATCCATTGCCGCAGACCCACGAAACCGGTGCCCACGACCGTCACCAGCAGCACCGCGGCGTGCGTCCGTGCCGCCGCCCACGGGTCGTCGCGCAGCCGTTCCGCCGCGATCAGCACGGCCGCCGACCGGGCCCGGCGGGCGAGCAGCCGCCCGGTCAGCCTCGCCGTGGCCCCGGAGAGCCACACCGCGCCGGCGCCGACCGCGAGGATCGCTCCCATCACCGTCAGCGCCGGCCCTCCGCCGGGCCGGTTCGGCGAGGGCGGGGACGTGGTGGCCACCGCCACCAGCGCGGCCAGCGTCAGCAGTACCCCCGCCAGGAACATCAGGCCCGGAGCCCGGCCCGTGCGCGGGCCCACGCGGCGCACCCAGCCGAGCGGTGAGGTCACCACACGCCGCAGGGCCAGCGCGCCCGCCACCGCGCCCAGCACCGGCACACCGACGGCGACCAGGCCGGCCCCGGCCAGGGCCAGGGCGCTGGGGCTGTCCCACAGCCGCAGCAGCACGAGCAACGACACGACCGTCGTGACCGCCGAACCGAGCAGACAGGCCAGCCCCGTCTCCAGCGCGGCGATCCGGCGCACCTGCCACGCCGACGCCCCCGCCAGCCGCAGCCCGGCCAGCCTCCGGTCACGGTGCACGGCGCCGATACGGGCGCACTGCCCGAGGAATCCCAGGACCGGAACGAGCAGGAGCAGCAGGCCGACGATCACCCCCGAGCGGGTACTGGGCTCGTTCAGCAGGCCCGCGCCGACGGACACCTGGTAGTGGCCCCGCAGCGAGGCCAGGCTCACGGCCCCCAGTGCGAACGCCGTGGCCAGCCCCGCGCCCGTGGCGGTGAGGGCGATCCGCCACCACTCGCGCCGGTCGGAGCCCCGGGTGAGCTGCCAGGCCAGACGCAGATCCGCTCGCAGCGAGCTCACGCGGTCACCTCCAGCGGGGCCACGGTGCCGTCCCGCAGCTGCACCTCGCGGTCCGCGTACGCCGCCACCTGGGCGTCATGCGTGATCAGCAGCACCGCCGTGCCGGCCTCCCGGGCCGTGTGCACCAGCGCCGTCATCACCTGCTCGGCGGCGAGCGAGTCCAGCGCCCCGGTCGGCTCGTCCGCGAACACCACCTTCGGGCCGGTCACCAGTGCCCGCGCCAGCGCGGTCCGCTGGGCCTGGCCACCGCTCAACTCACCGGGCCTGAGCTGCTCCTGCCCGCGCACCCCGAACCGCTCCAGCCACTCGCCGGCCGCGGTCTGCGCCGCCTGGCGGCCGGTGCCCGCCAGCATCAGCGGCAGTGCCACATTGTCGAGTGCCGTCAGCTCCGGTATCAGCTGGCCGAACTGGAAGACCACCCCGAACTCGGTCCGCCGCAGCTCGCTCAGCCGCTTCTCGGGGAGCCGGTCGAGCCGCTCCCCGGCATACGTGACCGAGCCGGAGTCGGGGCGGACGATCCCGGCGAGGCAGTGCAGCAGCGTCGACTTGCCGCTGCCGCTCGCCCCGGTGACGGCGAGGATCTCACCGGCCCGCAGCTCGAGGGAGGCGCCGCGCAGGGCCTGGGTCCTGCCGTAGGCCTTGACGAGGTCACGGGCCGCCAGGAGCGGCACTGGGTTGCTCATGCTGTGTCGACCTCCGCGGTCAGAGAGGTGAGCCGGGCCGCCGTGGTGTTCATCCAGCGGAGGTCGGCGTCGAGGTGGTTGAGGGCGTAGTCCGCCGAGAGCACGGTCGCCAGGTCCGCGCCCTTGGCCGACTTCAGTGCGGTCAGCTCACGCATCCGCGCCATGTGCGCGGCCCGCTGGGCGCGCAGATACGCGGCGGGGTCGCCGCCGGACAGGATGGACAGCACGACCTTGGCGAAGATCTCGTTGGCCACGAAGGGGGCGGGCGGGGTGATCTCCCCGGCCCAGCGGGCCAGTTCGCGTGCCCCTTCCTCCGTCGAGCGGTACATGGTCCGCTCGGGGCCGCCGTCCGCGTCGGTGCCCTCGATCTCGGCGAGGCCGTCGCGGACCAGGCGCTGCAGGGTCGTGTACACCTGCCCGTAGGCCAGCGGGCGGGCCTGGGGAAAGCGTTCGTCGTGGCGTCGCTTCAGGTCGTAGCCATGGCTCGGCCCCGAGGCGAGCAGCCCCAGCAGGATGTGGCGGGTGCTCATGGGGATCAGTATGCACTGAGTACATGTACTGAGTGAATAGTGATCGGTGAAGAGATGGGTGTGGATGCCGTCGAGGGCGATGAATCCTGGCGGCCTGCCCGTTCGGACCGCGGCTCAGTCCGCCACGGCGTACGCCTCCACCGACCACAGCGAGTACCCGTACTGCGTGGCCCGCCGCTCGCCCTGGACGCGTACGAAGCGCACCTCGCGTTCGTCCATGCGGAGCGTCTCGTGGCCGCCGCGGCCGTCCTTCACACGCACCGCCGTGCGCCAGGTCCGGCCGTCCGCCGAGACGTCCACGCGGTAGACCGACGGGTACGCGTCCTGCCAGTGCAGCTCGACGCGGCCCAGCCGCACCGGCCGGCCCAGGTCCACCTGCCACCAGGCGCCGTCCTCGGCCGGGGACGACCAGCGCGTCCGGGGATCGCCGTCGTTCGCCGCCGACGCGGGGAAGTCGGGCGTCTCGTCCGCCGAGGAGCTCGCCCGGCCGGTGCGGGCCAGGTCGGGGCCCGCGGTGCGCGGGACGGCGTGCACGGTCAGCGTGCGCCGCACCCCGCCGAATCCGAGCCGCACCTCGTACCGCCCGGCCGGCGTGCCCCGCTCCACGGCCACCTCGACCGGCACCCGCACCGAGGTGCCGCGCGGCACGCCCACCTCGCCCTTGGGTACGCGGACCCGGATGCCCTCGGGCGCCTCGACGGTCAGCCGGTCGCGCACCCCGGCGGGGCGGCGCGAGCCGAGGGTGGCCGTCAGCCGGCGGCTGCCGCCGATGTCGGTGTCCGCGCGGCCGCCGCCGGACAGGTCGAGGGAGGCGGCGGGCGCGTCCTCGAACCAGGGGACCAGGTGACGCACGCGGGCGCCGTCGGCGCCGGTGACCCGTACGCCGTCCGCCCGCTCGTCCGTCCGCAGCTCGGTCGCACCGGAGGCATCCAGCGCCCCCACCCGGCGCCAGCCCGCGCCGGGCACGCGCACCTCGACCGTCCCCTCGGTGCCGGGCTCGGCGAGCACCGTCACGGCGGACAGCGAACGCGTACGGGGGAGCCGCAGCTCACGGTCGTCGGCGGCGCCGCGGGACGGTGCGGGCGGCTCGTGATCGACACCGGCCCACTCCCGGTACGTCTCCTGCGCCCGGCTGAGGAAGCCGTTCAGCACGCCCTCACCGACGGTGACCCGTGCCGACTCCAGCCGCTCCCGCTGGCTGCCGAGCCTCTGATACGCCGCCCAGGCGCCGGCCGCGTCGCCGGAGTCCTGCGCGCGGAGCATGTCCAGCGCCGTGAGCCCGGCGTCCCCGTACCGCCGCAACTGCTCGGCCCACGGGGCGGCTTCCGCGCCGACCCCGGTCCCGTCCAGGCTGCGGGGCAGCTCCCGCAGCACGCGGAAGGCCGAGCGCAGCCGCGCCTCCGCGCCGGACGCGGAGCGGCCCCGGTCGCCGCCCGCCGAGGTGCGGGCCTGCCAGAACGCCCGCATCGCCGGGCGCAGATACGCCGACTCCTCGCCGCCGAGCACCGAGGACGCCGTGTTGCCCGCCAGGGCCCGCAGCGCCCGCTCCCGTCCGGCGTCCCCGCCGGCCAGGTCGGCGATCGCGGCGCGCCAGGACTCCTCGGGGCGGTAGCCGCGCGGGTTCCAGGCGAAGTCGGCGCTGGTGAACAGGGGGATGCGGGACGCCTCCGGCTGCTCCATGGCGTTGGCGAGCAGGGCGGCCGAGCCGGAGGCGACGGCCGGTTCGCGGCCCTGGTAGGGGCCCAGGAAGATGCGGCCCGGCTCGTAGTCGTTGACCGGGTAGTTGTCCATGGTCACCAGCGGGTGCCCGAACACCTCGCGGGCCTCGGCGAGTTCACCGCCGGTGATGGTGCGCGGCACCACCCCGACCCCGGTCCACGCCACCTCCACCCGCGGATCCAGCGCCTCGGCCAGCGCCCGCCGGTAGGGGGTGGACCCGTCCTCGTAGTACTCGGTCGGCATCACCGACAGGGCGGCGCCCTGGGGGTGACGCCGCGCCAGATGGCGGGCCACCGCGTTGGCCACATGGGCCTGGGCGCGGGCGGCGGCCTGGGGGCCGGAGCCGAAGCGGCCGGCGTCGGCGCCGCAGTGCCACTCGCTGTAGCTGACGTCCTGGAACTGCAGCTGGAAGGCGCGGAAGCCCAGCGCCCACATGGCGTCCAGCTTGCGGGTGAGCGCGCGCAGGTCGTCGTCGGAGGCGAAGCACATCGCCTGGCCGGGGGAGACCGCCCAGCCGAGGGTGACGTGGTTGCGGCGGGCGCGTTCGGCCAGCTCCCGGAACTGCGCCCGCCGTTGGTGCGGGTAGGGCTCGCGCCAGCGGGCCTGCCGGTAGGGGTCGTGACCGGGCGCGTACAGGTAGCGGTTCTGCTTGGTGCGGCCCAGGAAGTCGAGCTGGGCCAGCCGCTGCCGGTGCGTCCACGGGGTGCCGTAGAAGCCCTCGGTGACGCCCCGCACCGCGGTGGCGGGCCAGTCCCGGACGACGGCGGCGTTGAAGTGTCCGTCCCGGCGGAGCAGCTGACGCAGTGTCTGCACCGCGTGGAACTGGCCGTCCGGGCCCGCCCCGGTGAGCGAGATGCCGTCGCGGCCGACGGTCAGGGCGTATCCGCCGGAGGGGAGGGCGTGACGAGGGTCGCCGCCGGGGCGTTCCGCGCCCACCCGCACCACCAGCGCCCCCTTGGGCACCGGTGCGCCGGGGGCGGTGAACCGGCGCGCACCCGCTTGCCGCAGCAGGGCGCGCAGCGCGTCCAGGGCGTACGGGTCGGCCGTCCCGTCGACGCGCAGGGCCACCTCGTCGGTCACCGCGACCGGATCCCCGCCCGTGCGCAGGGAGTGCGGGCGCGGCCAGACGGACACCTCGGCGGCCTCGGCCGCCTCGGAGGCGCGACGGGGCTCCGCCTCGGGGCCGTCCGCCGGAGCGGCGGACACGTCGGGCGCGAGGCCCAGGGTTCCGGCGACGACGGCGAGCGCGAGGACCGCCGCCCTCTTCCCACGCCGTGGCTGCACAGGCTCCTCCCGGTCGCTCGACAGGCGGTTCGAGCCCACCACCCTTGCGGTGAACGTGTCAACGACAGTGGCCGGTGTGCCCGATCTGTCCGCATGCGGGGCGAGTGAACGGGAACAGAATGTGAGCAGGACCACGTTGGACGGGTTTGTGCGTCTGGTCTCGCGCCCTCTGGGTAGGGCTGCGGGATAACCCCGCACGACCTGACCGGACACACCCGCACATCCGTGCCGAAGACTACGCACGGCCGTGCCGAGCCCTTGGGGCACGGCCGCGCCCGACGAGGAGGCCATCCGTGGCTGCACCCGCATACGTCCCGTCCCCCGCCCTGTCCAAACCCTCGGCGGAGCACACCTCCGCCGCACCCGAGGGCCCCCACGGGTCCGAAGAGGCCGAGGGACTGCACGCCTGCGTCTTCAGCGCCGAAGGCCCCTGCACCGAGGTCCCCCTGACCAGCGAGCCCCCGCTGCCCGACGCCGAACCCCTCACCAGCGAGCCCCCGCTCGCCGACGCCGCCCCGCTGACCAGCGAGTCCGACGCCTTCACGGACACCGAGACGGACACCGACCCCTCCGGACTCGACGCCTTCCCGTCCCAGTCCACCGGATTCGACGACGCCTTCCCGGCCCAGTACCGCCCGGAGCCCTAAGTGACCGCGCCGGCCGAGCCCTGCTCCGAGGACCTCTCCCGGCTCGCCGCGCTGCACGGCGTCGCCACCTCCTACCGTCCCTCCCCGGACCGTACGGTCGACGCCTCGGCCACCGCCGTCACCCTCGCCCTCGCCGCCCTCGGCGTGGACGCGAGCACCCCCGAGGCGGTGCGCGCCGCGCTCGCCGCCCGCGAGCGGGAGCCGGCCGGCCGGCTGCTGCCGCCCACCGTCGTCGGCTGGGGCGAGGCCGGCCCGGCCGCACTGGCCGCGCTCCCCGAGGGCACCCGGCTGAGCATCCGCACCGAGAAGGGCGAGACCCGCCCCTCCGCCGACGGGCTCCCGCCCGGCGTCCACCAGGTGACCGCCACCGCCCCCGACGGGCGTACCGCGCGGGCCCACCTGATCGTCGCCCCGCCCCGGCTGCCGGCCCCCGCCACCCGCTCCTACGGCCTGCTCGTCCAGCTCTACTCGCTGCTGTCCCGCCGCTCCTGGGGCATGGGCGACCTCGGCGACCTCGGCGAGCTGGCCGCCTGGGCCGGACGCAGCCTCGGCGCCGGATTCGTCCAGGTCAATCCGCTGCACGCGGCCGTGCCCGGCTCCCCGACCGACCCGTCCCCCTACCGCCCCTCCTCCCGCCGCTTCCCCGACCCCGTGCACCTGCGGATCGAGGACGTCCCGGAGTTCGCTTACGTCACCGACGACGACCGCGTACGGTCCCTGCGCCGGCGGGCCGGGCGGCTGCGCGCGGCGGTGCTGGAGCAGGGCGAGCTGATCGACCGGGACGCCGTCTGGGAGCTCAAGCGCGAGGCCCTGGAGCTGGTGCACCAGGTGCCGCTCGGGCCCGGCCGGCGCGCCGCCTACTGCGACTTCCTCGCCGAGCAGGGCGCCGCCCTGGAGGACCACGCCACCTGGTGCGCCCTCGCCGAGGCGCACGGCCCCGACTGGCACCGCTGGCCCGCCGGACTGCGCGACCCGCGCTCGCCGCAGACCGCCCGCGCCCGCCGCGAGCTGATGGACCGGGTCGACTTCCACTGCCGTCTGGCCTGGCTCACCGACGCCCAGCTCGCCGCGGCCCAGCGCACCGCCCGCGAGGCCGGGATGCCGCTCGGCATCGTGCACGACCTCGCCGTCGGCGTGCACCCGGGCGGCGCCGACGCCTGGGCGCAGCAGGAGTACTTCGCGGCCGGCATGTCCATCGGGGCACCCCCGGACGCCTTCAACGCGCGCGGCCAGGACTGGGGCCTGCCCCCGTGGCGCCCCGACCGGCTCGCCGAGTCCGGCTACGCACCCTTCCGCGATCTGCTGAGGGCCCTCTTCCGGTACGCCGGCGCGCTGCGCATCGACCACGTCATGGGCCTGTTCCGGCTCTGGTGGGTGCCCCACGGCCACCCGCCCACCGAGGGCACCTACGTCCGCTACGACGCCGAGGCCATGCTCGCCTCCCTGGTCCTGGAGGCCTCCCGCGCCGGGGCCATGGTGATCGGCGAGGACCTGGGCACGGTCGAGCCGGGCGTGCGCGAGGCGCTGCGCGAGCGCGGGGTGTACGGCACGTCGGTGCTGTGGTTCGAACGCGACTGGGAGGGCGACGGGCGCCCCCTGCCACCGGACGCCTGGCGCGCCGACTGCCTGGCCACCGCCACGACCCACGACCTGCCGCCCACCGCCGCCCGCCTCACCGGCGAGCACGTCGACCTGCGCGACCGTCTCGGCCTGCTCACCCGCCCGCTCACCGAGGAGCGCGCGGAGGCCGCCGCCGACACCGCGGAGTGGCTGGAGCTGCTGTCCCGGCTCGGCATGCTGCAGGGCTCCGGCGGCGGGGGCGACACGCGCTCGGAGGAGGCCGGGATCCAGGCCGTCCACCGCTACCTGCTGCGCACCCCCGCCCGCCTGATCGGCGTCTGGCTGCCGGACACCGTCGGCGACCGCCGCCCGCAGAACCTGCCGGGCACCTGGGACCAGTACCCCAACTGGCGGCTGCCGATCGCCGACGCCGAGGGCCGCCCGGTGTCCCTGGAGGACCTGGCGGAGTCGCCGAGGCTGCACGCGCTGCTCGAGGTGCTCAGGGGCGCGCGCTGATGCAGAGGCCGGCGGGCGCGCCGATGCGGAGGCCGGCACGCGCGCTGATGCGGGGGCCGGCACGCGCGCTGATGCGGGGGCCGGCACGCGCGCTGATGCGGGGGCCGGCAGGCGTGCTGATGCGGAGGCCGGCAGGGCGCCCTGACGTGGAGGCCGGCAGGCGCGCTGATACCGAGGCCCGTGAACCGGCACCGTCCGGGCCCCGCCCCCACCTGCGCGAAGGCCTCGTACGGCACCCCGGGCGCGCGGCCCTCACCGGCGTTCGCTACCTTGTGCAGCGTGGACAAGAAGAACGCCCTGCGCGCCGGCGCCCTGGCAGCCGGTACGACGCTGATGATGCTGCTCATGTCGTCCCCCGCGCTCGCGATCACCCGCGACGACGGTGACGACCCCGGCCCGGGCCTGAGCGTCATCGAGACGCTGGGCCTCTTCGTCGCGCTCCCGATCGTCCTGTTCGCGGTGATCGCCGGCCTGGTGATGGTCTTCGACCGCTCCAAGGAGGAGCACCGGGTGACCAGCCGCAACATCAAGACCAAGGCCGACGCCAAGGCCTGACCCGCGCCGCACGTTCCACACCGCGCACCTTCACCGAGGGCGCCGCTTCCGGCTTCACCGAGGGCGCCGTCTCCAGCCGATTCTGCCCGGGTGAGGCGGTACATCCGGCCGAAGACCTCCATCGCCGCGGTGTCGAGGTCCGGCCGGACCGTCGCTGCTCCCCGCACCCGCGGGGATGGTCCCGTGCCATCACCGCCATCACGCACAAGGAGACGTCGCCCCCCGCACCCGCGGGGCTGGTTCCTCATTGGCCATGACCGGGACCTGGCCCAAGATCTGCTCCCCCGAACCCGACCCGGCGAGGAGGACCGGCGGGGCGGTCCCTGATCGCCCGCGTCAGCCACGATGCCGGCATTCGGTTTCTCAGTCGGGCGTGAACTCGTACTGCAGTTCATAGAGGTGACCTGCCTTGACCATGACCGTGGCCTCCACGGGGCGTTCGTTGTCGCTGTAGACCACTCGCAAGGTGCGGAGGACCGGCAGGTCGCTGGGGAGGTTGAGGGCCTGGTACTGCTCCTGGGTGGGGACCCTGGCCGATACCCGGTCGACACTCAGGCGTGGCGGGAAGCCGAGTTGGTTCAGGAGTGCAGGCGTGCCGCCCTTGATCTTCCGCTTGGCGGTGATGGGGGTGCCTCGGGCGATGGACAAGGGGTAGTACGACTTGACCAGTTCGACCGGCTCGTCATTGATGGACAGGATCTGGTGACGTAGGACCGCGGTCTCGGAGCCGGTGAGGCCCAGCGCGGCGACGACATCGGCCGGTGGCCGGAGCTCGGCGACGTCGAGCAGTGTGCTGTGCGCCCTGGAGCCGAGCTTCGTGGCCTCGGTCAGCCACCGGTACGGCTTCCCGGGTGCAGCCGGAGCCAGGTACGCGGCAGGGCGTACCGTCCGCTGCCGATGCTCACGCACCGTGACGGCGGCTCCTGCGCGGCCCACCACAAGGCGTTCGTCCTTGAGGATCTGCAGGGCCTTCTGGATGGTTGCGTTCGAGGCGTCGAAGCGCTCCTTCAGCTGCGCCGTGGAGGGAAGGCTGGCGCCCGGCGCGAGGTCGCCGCTCATGATCTCGTCCCGGAGGTCGGCAGCAATGCGCTCATGGAGCGACCGCCGGTCCGGCGAGCCGGTTGGTGAGGAGGTGGGCACTGTCATCCGATCCGGATCTCGTAGGTGCAGGCGCTGTCGATGCGCCGGCATGACCATCATGTCGACCTGAAAGGGCCGGGTTGCTGCCGCCGTGGGGCGGCTCGCGGGGACCATCCAGGAGCCGACTCTGCGAAGGCGCGTGTGCGAAGTGCTGTGACGACTCCCGCCCAGGCGGCCCACGCCCGTGAACTCGACTTGACCCGACTGCTCCCCGCATGGGGCTGGGGCGCCCGGATCACACCGGGCGCCCCGACTGCTGTGGACGTACTACCTGCTACTTGCCCGCCGCCGCGTCCGCGGCCTGGGCGCGGAGGGCTCGTTCGATGCCTGCGCGGGACTCGGAGACCAGGCGGCGCAGGGCCGGGCTCGGGTCGGCCGAGGAGAGCCAGGCGTCGGTCTTGTCCAGGGTCTCGCGGGTGACCTGAATGGACGGGTAGAGGCCGACCACGATCTGCTGGGCGATCTCGTGCGAGCGGGTGTCCCAGATGTCCTTGATCACCTCGAAGTAGCGGTCGGTGTACGGGGCGAGCAGCTCGCGCTGGTCGGTCTGGACGAAGCCGTTGATGACCGCCTCCTGCACGGCGTTCGGCAGCTTGTCGGACTCCACGACCGACGCCCACGCCTCCGCCTTGGCCTCCTCGGTCGGGCGGGCCGCGCGGGCGGTCGCCGCGTGGCGTTCGCCCGCCGCGGTCTTGTCGCGCTCGTACTCGGCCGCGATGTCCGCCTCGTCGAAGCGGCCCACCGCCGCCAGCCGCTGCACGAAGGCCCAGCGCAGCTCCGTGTCGACGGTCAGGCCCTCGATGGTCTGCTCGCCGCTGAGCAGGCCCTCCAGCAGGTCCAGCTGCTCCGGGGTGCGCGCGGTCGCGGCGAACGCCCGTGCCCAGGCCAGCTGGTGGTCGCTGCCCGGCTCGGCGGAGCGCAGGTGCGCCAGCGTGGCGTCGGTCCAGCGGGCCAGCAGGGCCTCGCGGGCGGCCGGGTCGGCGTACAGGTCGATGGCCAGCTTCACCTGGCGGTGCAGCGACTGCACGACACCGATGTCCGACTCCTTGCCGATGCCGGACAGCACGAGGGAGAGGTAGTCGCGGGCGGGCATCTCGGCGTCCCGGGTCATGTCCCAGGCCGAGGCCCAGCACAGGGCGCGCGGCAGCGACTCCGCGAAGTCGCCGAGGTGCTCGGTGACGGTGGCCAGCGACTGCTCGTCCAGGCGGACCTTGGCGTACGAGAGGTCGTCGTCGTTGAGCAGTACGACCGCCGGGCGGGGCTTGCCCACGAGCTGGGGCACGGGCGTGAGCTCGCCGTCGACGTCCAGCTCCACGCGCTCGCCGCGCACCAGGCGGCCGTCGCCGTCCAGGTCGTACAGGCCGATCGCGATGCGGTGCGGGCGCAGCACCGGCTCGCCCTTGGCGCCCGCGGGCAGCGCCGGGGCCTCCTGGCGGACCGCGAAGGAGGTGATCACGCCCTGGTCGTCGGTCTCGATCTCCGGGCGCAGCACGTTGATGCCGGCCGTCTCCAGCCACTTCTTCGACCAGGTCCGCAGATCGCGCCCGGAGGTCTCCTCCAGCGCGCCCAGCAGGTCGGACAGGCGGGTGTTGCCGTAGGCGTGGCGCTTGAAGTACGCCTGCACACCGCGGAAGAACTCGTCCTCACCGACGTACGCCACGAGCTGCTTCAGCACGCTGGCGCCCTTGGCGTAGGTGATGCCGTCGAAGTTGACCAGCACGTCGTCCAGGTCGCGGATGTCCGCCATGATCGGGTGCGTGGACGGCAGCTGGTCCTGGCGGTAGGCCCAGGTCTTCATCGAGTTGGCGAACGTCGTCCACGAGTGCGGCCAGCGCGAGCCCGGCGCCGCCGCCTGGCAGGCGATCGAGGTGTAGGTGGCGAACGACTCGTTGAGCCACAGGTCGTTCCACCACTGCATGGTGACCAGGTCGCCGAACCACATGTGGGCCAGCTCGTGCAGGATGGTCTCCGCCCGCACCTCGTACGCCGCGTCCGTCACCTTGGAGCGGAAGACATACTGGTCGCGGATGGTCACCGCGCCCGCGTTCTCCATCGCGCCCGCGTTGAACTCCGGCACGAACAGCTGGTCGTACTTCTTGAACGGGTAGGCGTAGTCGAACTTCTCCTGGAACCAGTCGAACCCCTGCCGGGTCACTTCGAAGATCGCGTCCCCGTCCAGGTACTCGGCGAGCGACGGCCGGCAGTAGATGCCGAGCGGCACGCTCTGCCCGTCCTTCTCGTACACGCTGTGCACGGAGTGGTACGGGCCGGCGATCAGGGCCGTGATGTACGTGGAGATGCGCGGCGTCGGCTCGAAGACCCAGACGTTGTTCTCCGGCTCGGGCGTGGGCGAGTTGGAGATGACGGTCCAGCCCTCCGGCGCCTTCACGGTGAACTGGAAGGTCGCCTTCAGGTCGGGCTGCTCGAAGCTCGCGAACACCCGGCGGGCGTCCGGCACCTCGAACTGCGTGTAGAGGTAGGCCTGGTCGTCGACCGGGTCGACGAACCGGTGCAGGCCCTCGCCGGTGTTGGTGTAGGCGCAGTCCGCGCTCACCCGCAGCACATTGCGGCCCTTGAGCAGGCCGGGCAGGGCGATGCGGGAGTCCTTGAAGACCTCGTCGGGGTCGAGGGGGTCCCCGTTCAGGGTCACCTCGTGCACGGTGGGTGCCACCAGGTCGATGAAGGACTCCGCGCCGTCCTCGGCGACGTCGAAGCGCACCGTGGTCACGGACCGGTAGGTCCCTCCCTCTTGCGCGCCGGAGAGATCCAGGTCGATCTCGTACGAGTCAACGGTCAGCAGCTTCGCCCGCTGCTGCGCCTCTTCGCGAGTCAGGTTTGTGCCAGGCACGCGGTCATCTCCTCGTCATGAAGTGCGTCGGGTCATCCTTCCACGCATCCCCGCTGTCCAGCGACGACGGAGCCGGACCATGGGGATACCCCTGCATCGGACGGGGGAGTGCGAGGGTGATGCGGCGCGGCGTGCGCCGTGCGAAGGCATGACGAAGGGGCGCCCGGCTACGCGCCGGGCGCCCCGTGGCAAGCGGTCCTCGGACTACTTCTGCAGCTCGGCCGCCACCAGCTCCGCGATCTGCACCGCGTTCAGCGCGGCGCCCTTGCGCAGGTTGTCGTTGGAGATGAACAGGGCCAGGCCGTTCTCGACCGTCTCGTCGCGGCGGATGCGGCCGACGTACGACGGGTCCTTGCCGGCCGCCTGCAGCGGGGTCGGGATGTCCGACAGCTCGACGCCGGGGGCGTCCGCCAGCAGCTCGGTCGCGCGCTCCGGGCTGATCGGGCGGGCGAACCGGGCGTTGACCTGCAGCGAGTGGCCGGAGAAGACCGGGACGCGGACACAGGTGCCGGAGACCTTCAGGTCCGGGATCTCCAGGATCTTGCGGGACTCGTTGCGCAGCTTCTGCTCCTCGTCGGTCTCGTTCAGACCGTCGTCGACGAGGTTGCCGGCGAATGGCAGCACATTGAAGGCGATGGTGCGCTTGTAGACGTTCGGCTCGGGGAAGTCGACCGCTTCGCCGTCGTGGGTCAGCTTGTCGGCCTCGGCGACCACCTTCTGGGTCTGGCCGTGCAGCTCCGCGACGCCCGCGAGACCGGAGCCGGACACCGCCTGGTAGGTGGCGACGACCAGGGCCTCCAAGCCCGCCTCCGCGTGCAGCGGACGCAGCACCGGCATCGCGGCCATGGTGGTGCAGTTCGGGTTGGCGATGATGCCCTTGGGGCGGTGGGCGATCGCGTGCGGGTTCACCTCGGAGACGACCAGAGGAACCTCGGGGTCCCGGCGCCAGGCGGAGGAGTTGTCGATCACGACCGCGCCCTGCGAGGCGACCTTCTCGGCCAGCGCCTTCGAAGTGGCGCCGCCCGCCGAGAACAGCACGATGTCCAGGCCGGTGTAGTCGGCGGTGGACGCGTCCTCCACCGTCACGCCGTCCAGGTCGGTGCCCGCCGAACGGGCCGAGGCGAACAGGCGCAGCTCGGTGACCGGGAAGTTCCGCTCCGCGAGGATCCTGCGCATGACCGTACCCACCTGACCGGTGGCTCCGACGATTCCGACCCTCACGGCGACTCCCTCACTTGCGTCCTGGTGCGTTCCTGATGCCTGGCCGAGGCTCTTCCATCATGCGGCCGAGCACGGCCCGGCTGTCCAATTCTTTGCCCGCACTGCTCGCACAGTGGGACACCGACGCGACGGCCGGCGGTTGCGGACCTTCGGCTGCGACCCCCCTGAGCTGCAGAAATTCAGCCCGCGGAGGGCATGGGCCGCAAGGTCCCCTGCCCACCCGGCCCCCGGCCACACAAAGGTGTGACGTACGCCTCTGAGGATTCCGGGCCCGGCGTGAACGTTCCGGGCGGCCCCGGCGTCGTAGGAGAAACAGCGTGAGGGGGGTGCCAGTGCTGCGCGGAAGAACCCGGCGCGGGCGAGGCGCGCGTACCGCCGCGGACGACGATCCGCTGGACGCGGCACAGGAACGCCGGGTGCGGGCGGTGCTCGCGCTGGGCGGGGTGCCGCAGGCGGACCTGCCGGACGGGGTGCAGCAGGTCCGTCTGCGGCTGCTGGAACGCGCCGCGAGCGGCCGCGAGGCACCCCGGGACGTCTCGGCCTGGGCGGCGGTCGTCGCCTCCAACCTCGCCATGGACTGGCACCGCGCCCGCCGGCGCCAGGAGCGGCTCGGCGAACGCCTCGCCGCGCTGCACCCGACCCAGCTGCCGTCCGGCGAGGAGACCAGCCTGCTCTCCCTCGCCGTCGCCCGCGGCCTGGACGAGCTGCCCGACGCCCAGCGTCAGGTGGTCGTCCTGCGCTTCTACGCCGATCTGCCGGTCCGCTCCATCGCCGAACAGCTCGGCGTCCCGGAGGGCACGGTCAAGAGCAGGCTGCACTCCGCGGTCCGCGCCCTGCGCACCCGCCTGCACGAGGACGAGGTGGTGTGACATGACCGCCGAGAACACCGGAAACACCGAGAACACCGGAAACACCGGGAGCGCCAGAAACACCGGGAACGGGAATCCCGGGCACGGCGAGCACGGGAACGCCCGCCACGAGGACAAGGACGCCCTGATGGCCGCGATCCTGGGCGAGCCGCTGCCCCCGGAGGCCCTGCGCGACCCGTCCGTCCGGGACGTGCACGGCGCGGCCGCCGCCGATGTCGCCACGCTCCGGGAGCAGCTGGTGGTGATCGGGGACGCGCTGGCCGGCGGCGCCGGTGCCGCCCCTGCCGGACACCCGGCCGTCACCCCGCTCGCCGGGCGCCGCCCGCGCCGCCCCCTGAAGGTCGCCCTCGGCGCCCTCGCGGCCGCCGCTGCCGCCACCGTCGTCGTCTCGATGGGCTGGCTCGCGACGCAGGCGGGCGTCTCGAGCGACGACGCCGGGGGCAGCTCCGCCGCCGACAGCGCGCCCAGCGAGAGCGGCGGCGGCGTCCTCTTCGGCAGCCCCCGGTATCTGGCCTGCGCCCGCACGGTCGCCGAGGGCACCGTCTCCGCGGTGCGGCCGGCGGCGTCCGGCGGGGTCGAGCGGGTCACGCTGAAGGTGACGGCCCTGTACAAGACCGAGGACGGGCGGACCGGGGAACTCTCCTTCCCCGTCCGCACCGCCGAGGTGCCGCCGCTGCGCACCGGCGACCCGGTGCTCGTCGGCATCCCGAGGGACGGCGCCTTCCCCGACACGGTGCTCGTCGGCGAGGAGGAGATCGCCCCGGAGCGGTCCCGGCTCACCGCCTCCCTGCCGGAGTCCCGCACCCTCGACTGCGCATGACGAGGGGCGGGCGTCCTCACCAGGACGCCCGCCCCTCGTGCCCGAGCCCCTCAGGGCCCGAGCCCTTTCAGGACCTGAGCCCTTTCAAAACCAGAGCCCTTCACGGCCGTGAGCCGTCACGCACAGGGCCGTTGCGGACTCGGCCGTCGGCCGTTACGGCACGACCTTCCCGATCGCCACGCTGCCGGTGCCCGCGACCGTGCCGCGCTCGCTGACCAGCTGGACCCGGCCGAAGAACTCACGTCCCTCGGGGGCCGCCGCGGCGGCCGTGACCTGGGCGGAGACCTCCGCCGAGTCGCCCGTGCCGAGCTTCACCGTCGCGGAGTCGTCGACCGACACCGTGCCGAGCGAGGCGGAGAAGAACACGTCACGGTAGTCGTACTCGGTGGTGCCCGCCGGGACCGAGTAGCCCACGACCTCCACCGTGTAGGTGCCGGCGGCCGGCTTGGCGATGGACACCGACTCCTCCGAGTCGCCGTCGGCCGACTGGGCGACCCGCTTGCCGTCCTTGTCGTAGACCGCGAGGTCCAGGTCGGCGGCGGCGTCCGAGACGTTGCCGATGGAGACGTCCAGCGAGGCGGCGCCCTCGGGCACCTCGACCGTGGTGGTCCGGGTCTCACCCGTCTTGATCGACGGGCGGTCCGCCTTCGCCGAGCCGAGCGGCCCGCCGACCAGCTTGCCCTCCAGCGCGGCGAACTTGTTCGTCACCTTCCAGGCGGCGGCGGCCGGGGTGCCGGCCTTCGCCTCCGGCACGGTCACGGTCTCCGGCTCGAAGGCCGCGCCGAGCACGGCGACGTCCAGCTTGTAGGGGTTGTCCAGCAGCGGCGAGGTGCGGCGCGACTCGACCTCGATCTCCCAGACGCCCGGCTGCGGGTCGGCGTAGGAGCGCAGGTCGGGACGGCAGCCGTTGCCGTCGTTGTAGTTGTTGTAGCAGTTGGGCGTCGAGGTGGTGTCGACCGGGACGCCGTAGGGGTGGATGGCGATGAACCGGGTCTGGCTCTTGCCCTTCAGCCCGCTCATCGCGACCTGCAGCGTCTTCGCGCCCTCGGGCACGGTGACGAAGTAGGAGGTGGTGCTGTTGCGCTGCACCGAACCGGACGCCGAGTAGGTGTACTTCAGCGGGGCCGAGACCACCACCGTCGTCATGATCTGGCGGTCCACGCCCTCGGTGCGCGGGTCGTCGACCTCCAGGACGGCGCTCTTGATGCCGGCCGAGCCGGGCGCGGCCTGGACCTTCACGGTCACCGGCTTGTTCAGCGGCAGCCTGATGTCGTCGTCGCCGAGGATGCGGAAGGTGCGGCCGGCGTTGTTCTCGATGACCAGCTCGTGCTTGATCGCGCGGTCCGGGCCGGACGTACGGGTGATGGTGATGTCGTACGTCTTCTTCTGACCGGCCTTCAGGCCGCCCTCACGGTCGTACAGGCCGGTGCCGAAGCCCGGTGTCTTCAGGAACTGGTCGATCGCCGTGTCGACCGGCGCCTTCACCGTGTAGGTGTGCGCGGTGGCGCCGTCGCGGATCTCGTCCCAGGCGTCCTCGATGTCGATGAGGCCCGCGCCCTCCTCGTAGGCCTGCACGCCCTTGATGTGCTCGGCGGTGGAGGTGAGGGCGGTGCGCAGCGTCGCCGGCGGCAGGTCGATGCGCTTCTGCTTCGCGGCCGACAGCAGCAGCGCCGCCGCGCCCGCGGCCTGCGGGGAGGCCATCGAGGTGCCCTGGAGCATGCCGTAGCCGGGCGGGAGCTGGTATCCGGCCTCGGCGACCGGGGCGCCCGGCATCCAGGTCTGGATGGTGTTGATGGCGGCACCCGGGGCGACCAGGGTCGGCGTGAAGCCGCCGTCCTCACGCGGACCGCGCGAGGAGAACGGCATCATGGCGTACTTCTTCTCCACCTCGGAGCCGTAGTTGGCGGCCCAGGTCTCGCGGGAGACGGACGCGCCGACCGAGATGACCTTGTCGGCCAGCGACGGGTCGCCGATGGTGTTGGCGCCGGGGCCGGAGTTGCCCGCGGAGATCACCAGCTGGACGCCGTACTCGTCGATCAGGCGGTTGTACAGCTCGGCGCGGGCGTTGTTGCCGTCGTTGAGCGCCGGCAGGCCGCCGATGGACATGTTGACGATGTCGACGCCGCGCTTGGTGACGAGGTCGATCATGCCCTCGGTGAGCGCCACGTTGGTGCAGCCGCCGGACCAGGTGCAGGCGCGCGAGGAGACGAGCTTCGCGCCGGGGGCGGCGCCGTTCATCTTCCCGCCGAACAGCCCGTGCGCGGCGGTGATGCCGGCGACGTGCGTGCCGTGCTCGGACTCGATGACGCCGATGTTGACGAAGTCGGCCTTCTTGCCCACCCAGTCGCCGCCGTAGGGGTCCATCGGGACGTCCTTGCGGATCTCCACGACGAACGGCTGGCGCTCGGCGATCTCGGTCTTCGGGTCGTCGGTGCCGAAGTAGCCGACCTGGAAGCCGTCCTTGTACGGCTTCATCGGCTCGTCGTCGCCGAAGTCCTGGTTGTTGTTCAGGTCCACGCGGACGGTGCCGGCCGCCGGGTCGTACAGCACGCCCCAGGAGTCGGTGGTGTCGCCGTCGCGGTTGGCGTCCCCGCCTGCGTCGCCGCCGGTGGTGTACGACTCCAGGAAGGTGCTGATCCGGTACGCGCCGGCCGGGGCCTGCCAGGTCTTGGCCTGGTAGGTGAAGGTGGGCCCGGAGACGTCGGTGACCATCGGCCGCCAGGTGCGGTCGTTGTCGACGATCGGGTCGGTCGCCGTCACCCAGTCGACGATCTTCCGCTCGCCGGTGGTGGTCTTCTGCAGCGCCGGGTGGCCGAGGTCCACACCGGAGTCGAGGATGCCGATGGTGATGCCCCGGCCGTCCGCCTTCGGGTGGTCCTCGACGAAGTCGACGGCGCCGGTCTCGAAGGACGGGTTGTACGGGTTCTTCGCCGGGGTGCGCTTGCCGGGCGCCGGGTAGGTCTTGCCCTTCTGGCCGCCGGCCGCCTTGGCGGTGTCCGCGCTCGGCGTCGGGTCGTCCAGCGGGATCTCCTCGCGCAGGTCGATGCCGTGCACGGAGGAGAGCTTGGCGGCGGCGGCGATGGCCGACTCGGCCCTGGCCGTCGGGACGGTGGCGCGGACGTAGCCCAGCTTGTCGTGGGTGCGGCCGACCGAGCCGCCCTTGACCGCGTCCAGCTGCGCGGCGACCTCCTCGGTCTTGCCGGGCGCGGTGGCGATCATCATGGTGACGTGCTTGGCGCCCTCGGTCTGCGCCTCGGCGAGCAGCTCCGCGTCGTCCGAACCGAGCTTCTTGTCGGCGGACTTGACGTCGGCGTCGGCCGGTGCGACGGGCGCGCCGGCGGCGAGGGCCATGGGGACCGGTCCGGCCGCGGACAGCGCGGCGACGAGGCCGGCGGCCACGGCGATGCGGGCCACGCGTCTCGCGCCCGATATCGGGCCCTGCTGTGGGGAATGGGTCATCGGCATCCCTTGTGCGTAAAGGACGTGAAAGTGCGTGACAGGCGATCGTGGACGACCGGAGCTGAACGGCCCTGGCCGTGACGGTCCGGACGGCACTCCCGGACGATCGCTGAGCTTTACGCAAGGGACTGGTGTTTGGGAGGGGTTGACCGAATCGCAATGGATGCATGGGGAAAACCCCCGATCCGCTTTTCCGGACACCTCTCGCGAACACGACATGTCGTCGCCCGGCGGCCGCTAACCTCCCCACGTGCGACAGAAGTTGAGGGTGGCGGCCTACGCCGTGGTGGTGCGCGACGGACGGCTCCTGCTCGCCCGCTCACCGGGACCGGACGGCGTCCCCGAGTGGGTGATGCCGGGCGGCGGCATGGAGCACGGCGAGGACCCCTACGACACCGTGCGCCGGGAGGTCGAGGAGGAGACCGGCTATCGCATCGAGGTCACCGGGCTCCTGGGCGTCGACTCCACCCGCCATGTCCTCCCCGGCCGCCTCGGCCGCCCCACCGACCACCACGGCGTGCGCCTCGTCTACGAGGGCCGCATCACCGGCGGCGAGCTGCGCAACGAGGTGAACGGCTCCACGGAACTCGCCGCCTGGCAGCCGCTGGAGGAGGTCCCCGGCCTGGTCCGGGTGCGCCTGGTCGACATCGCGCTCCGGCTGTGGCGGGAGCGGCCGGCGACAGGACGGCTGGAGCCGGCCGAGGGGTAGCCGTGGACGTGTGTGCCGGGACCGACATGAGGAGGGGCCGCCGGTCGGCGGCCCCTCCTCTCCCCTCCTGCTGCGGTGGTGCGAGTCCTGCTGCGGTGGCGCGAGCCGCGGTCCTCAGCGGGGCAGCACCACCACGTACGCGGCCGGTTCCCGGTCCGCCGCGGCCATCAGCGCCGTACGGATCACCGCCGCCTGCTGCTCCATCGCGTCCCGGAGCTTGCGCGGGGTGACGTGGACGACCATGATGCCGAGCCGCTCCAGGTGCTCGCGCTTGCGGACGTACTCCGACCACATCGCGTCGTCCTCCTGGCGCGACGCCCGCGTGTCCAGCTCCAGGGCCACCGCCTGGTCCGGCCAGTAGGCGTCCAGACCGCCCAGGTGCGGGCCGCCCGGCAGGCGCAGATCGACGTTCCACACCGGGTCCGGCAGTCCGTGCTCGCGCACCATCCGGTACAGCCGGTCCTCGGCGATCGCCCGGCCCTCGGCGACCAGCGAGTCCACCGCGTTCACCACGTGCGGACGGTTCAGCAGCCGCGCCTCGTTCAGCTCCCGCACCACCGCGACCGCCTCGCAGTGCCCGCCGCGCACCGCCTCGGTCAGCAGCCGGCGCACCAGGCCCGCGTCCTGCAGCCGCGCCACCGCGTCGGCCAGTGCCCGCTCCACCGGAGCCACCGGGACACCCGTCACCTGCTGGGGGTCCGGCAGCGTGGCGGTGCGCACGATCCGGGCGCAGCCCGTCGACCGCAGCCGCCGCAGCCGGGGCACCAGCACGTCGAAGGCGTCCAGGGACGGCAGCGGGGGAGCGGAGGTGAAGCCGTGCAGGGTGAGCGCCGCGAGGCCGGTGATCATCGCCTCGGTGTAGGCGGGCGGCGGG
The DNA here is from genome assembly GCF_039524635.1 of Streptomyces thermocarboxydovorans. Classification (NCBI taxonomy): domain Bacteria; kingdom Bacillati; phylum Actinomycetota; class Actinomycetes; order Kitasatosporales; family Streptomycetaceae; genus Streptomyces; species Streptomyces thermocarboxydovorans. The sequence goes on from NZ_BAAAGU010000035.1 coordinate 31,963, forward strand.
GTGTCACCGGCGCCGGGCTGCTCGGGCACACCGGTGGTCCGCTCCCGCGCCGCGTACATCAGCACGGCGTGCAGCCGCTCCTCGCTGGTGGGCGGTCCGGGGTGGAGCAGGACGACCCCCGGCAGCAGCTGCTGCCAGGGACCGCCGGGACGGCACTGATCGTTGATCTCGGTGTTCGGCACGCCGTGCCGGCGCAGCTGCGCGGTGGTCATGACGCGCTGCCGGCTGTCGGCGAGGTGGTGCAGGGGGCGGGGGGAGAGCGGGGTGTTGTGGTTCATGCCGGGCAATTTCCCGTGTCCGGCCCGCCCGCGAACCGCTGTTACACGTCCGTCGACAAATACGGACAAGCTCGCACTAAAGGACGCATGTTCGGTTGCCGAAAACCCCTGGTCCATTCGGGTGAGGACCAGGGGTTACGGGTCCGACCGTACGAATCGGGTAACGCTCGTACGACCGGCCCGGCCGGGGTACTACGACCCGCTCGGCCGCGGCAGCGCGGCGTACGGACCGGCCCGGCCACGGCATCGCGGCCGCACGACCGGCCTCGGGCCACCGCCTGCGACTCGCTCAGGCCGCCGCCGCGTCGCACTCCTGCCCGCGCAGAGCCCGCGCCAGGTCGTCCCGGGCCTCCAGCACCAGCCGCCGCAGCGCCGGCGGCGCCTGCTCGTGCGCGGCGAGCCAGGCGTCCGTCGCCTCGAGCGTCGCCGGGGAGTCCTGCGTGGCGGGGAACAGACCCCGCACCACGTCCATCGCGATCTGGATCGACCGCTCGCGCCACACCCGCTCGACCGCCTCGAAGTACTTCTCCGCGTACGGCGCCAGCAGCTCCCGCTGCGAGTACTGCACGAACCCGGAGATGGTCGCCTCCACCAGCGCGTTGGACAGCGCGTCGGACTCCACCACCTGGGCCCAGCACTGCGCCTTCACGGCGGCCGACGGGCGGGCCGCCAGGCAGCGCACCTGGTGCCGCTTGCCGGAGGCGGTGTCGTCCCGGGCCAGCTCCTCGGCCAGCGCCTTCTCGTCCGCCATCCCGTGCGCGGCCAGCGGCTCCAGGAACGCCCAGCGCAGCTCCTGGTCCACCTCAAGACCCTGGATCGTCACCGTGCCCGACAGCAGGTCCTGCAGCAGCTGGAGCTCGCCGGGCGTGGACGCCACCCGGGCCAGGAACCGCGCCCAGGCCAGCTGCTGCTCGCTGCCCGGCTCGGCCGCCTCCAGCTCCCGCCGGGCGCCCTCGGCGAGCAGCGCCCCGCCGGTCTCCCGCCAGGCCGGGGCGGCGTAGTGCACCAGTGCCGACTCGGCCCAGGCGTGCAGCATCTGCAGCACCCCGATGTCGCTCTCGCGCCCGGCGAAGCGCAGCACCAGAGAGATGAAGTCCCGGGCGGGCAGGAGCGCGTCGCGGGTGAGATTCCACAGCGCGGACCAGCACAGGGCGCGGGCCAGCGGGTCGGTCAGGGCGCCGAGGTGCTCGCGCAGGGTGGCCAGCGAGGTCTCGTCGAAACGGATCTTGCAGTACGTGAGGTCGTCGTCGTTGACCAGCACCAGCTCGGGCGCCTCGGCCCCGGCCAGCTCCGCCACGACCGTACGGGCGCCCTCGACGTCCGCCTCGGCGCGCGCGTAGCGCTCCAGCGTCCCGTCGCCGGTGCGCCGGTACAGGCCCACCGCGACCCGGTGCGGGCGCAGTTCGGGGTGCGACTCGGCGGCCTCCTGCACCACCGCCAGCTCCTCGATGCGCCCGTCGGCGCCCAGCAGCACCTGCGGGGTGAGGGAGTTGACCCCGGCCGTCTGCAGCCAGGACCGCGACCAGGCCGCCATGTCCCGCCCGCTGGTCTCCTCGAGGACCGACAGCAGGTCACCGAGGGTGGTGTTGCCGTAGGCGTGCCGCTTGAAGTAGCGCCGGGCGCCCTCGAGGAAGGCGTCCTGACCGACGTACGCCACCAGCTGCTTGAGCACGCTGGCGCCCTTGGCGTAGGTGATGCCGTCGAAGTTCAGCTTGGCGTCCTGCAGATCGCGGATGTCCGCGGTGATCGGATGCGTGGACGGCAGCTGGTCGGCGCGGTAGGCCCAGGCCTTGCGGCGGTTGGCGAAGGTGATCCAGCCGTCGGTGAAGCGGGTGGCGCCCACCAGCGCGAACGCGCCCATGAAGTCGGCGAAGGACTCCTTCAGCCACAGGTCGTCCCACCAGCGCATGGTGACCAGATCGCCGAACCACATGTGCGCCATCTCGTGCAGGATCACATTGGCGCGCCCCTCGTAGGACGCCTGCGTCACCTTGCCCCGGAAGATGAACTCCTCGCGGAAGGTCACCATCCCCGGGTTCTCCATCGCGCCCAGGTTGTACTCGGGCACGAACGCCTGGTCGTACTTCCCGAAGGGGTACGGGTAGTCGAAGTGCTCGTGGAAGAAGTCCAGGCCCTGCTTGGTCACCAGGAACACGTCGTCGGCGTCGAAGTACGGGGCGAGACCCTTGCGGCACATCGCGCCCAGCGGGATCCGCAGCCGTGTGCCGTCCGGCAGCTCACGCTCGTAGGAGTCCTCCACGTAGTGGTACGGGCCCGCCACCACGCAGGTGATGTACGTGGAGATGGGCTTGGTCTCCGCGAACCGCCACACCCCGTCGGTGAGTTCACCGGCGCCGTTGCTCCACACCCGCCAGCCCTCCGGGGCCCGCACCTCGAAGCGGAACGGCGCCTTGAGGTCGGGCTGCTCGAAGTTGGCGAAGACCCGGCGGGAGTCGGCCGGCTCGTACTGGGTGTACAGGTACACCTCGCCGTCCTCGGGGTCGACGAAGCGGTGCAGGCCCTCGCCGGTGCGGGAGTAGGCGCACTGGGCGTCGACGATCAGCTCGTTGTCGGCGGCGAGGTCCTCCAGCAGGATGCGGGAGCCGTCGAACACCTCGCCGGGGTCCAGGTCCCGCCCGTTGAGGGAGACGGCCGTCACACTCGGCGCGATCAGGTCGGCGAAGCTGCTCGCGCCCGGCTCGGCGCAGCGGAACCGGATGGTGGTGACGGAGCGGAACGTCCGCGGCCCCGGCCCGCTCTCCTCGCCGACCGCGGACCGCACATCGAGGGACACCTCGTATCCGTCGACGGAGAGCAGGGCGGCCCGCTCCCGGGCCTCGTCACGGGTCAGGTTCTCACCGGGCACGGGCGGTACTCCTCATGCGTCGTCGACATGACTGATCAGCACCGATCCTGCCATGCGCCCCTGACAGGGAGCAGCCGGGAATGGCCGGGAGGCGATGTGGCGTTGACATTGAAGCCGAGGCTGGAACGAACAGACCCGTACCACGCAGACCCCCTGCCACGTCGAGGAGCGACATGTCGGACACGTCACCTGCTGCCCCCACCCCCGTCGACTTCTGGTTCGACCCGCTGTGCCCCTGGGCCTGGATGACCTCCCGATGGGTGCTGGAAGTGGAGAAGGTCCGGGACATCAAGGTGCGCTGGCATCTGATGAGCCTCGCCGTGCTCAACGAGAACAAGCTCGACGAGCTGCCCGAGGAGTACCGGGAGATGCTCGAGACCAAGGCGTGGGGCCCCGTCCGGGTGGTCATCGCCGCCCAGCAGGAGCACGGCGCCGAGGTGCTCGGCGACCTCTACACCGCGCTCGGCACCCGCATCCACAACCGCGGCGAGGGCCCGGGCAAGGAGACCGTCGCCGCCGCGCTGCGCGACGTCGGGCTGCCCGAGTCGCTGATGGAGCACTGGGACTCCACCCCTTACGAGGCGGAACTGCGCGCCTCCCACAAGGAGGGCATCGAGAAGGTCGGCCAGGACGTCGGCACCCCGGTCATCGCGGTGCCCGGCCCCGACGGCAAGGAGATCGCCTTCTTTGGCCCGGTGGTCACCCCGGCCCCCAAGGGCGAGGAGGCCGCCCGCCTGTGGGACGGCACCCTCGCGGTCGCCTCGGTCCCCGGCTTCTACGAGATCAAGCGCACCAGGACGAAGGGGCCGGACTTCAGCAACCTGTGAGGCCGGCGCCGGCGACTGCAAGCGCATACGGAAGCCCCCCGCGAGTCACGTCCTCGCGGGGGGCTTCTTCTTTCCGCCTGCCCAGGGTGAACGGTGAGAAGACGATCACGAGGCAGGACGCTTCAGAGGGCTGCCGGGCTCAGGGGCTGCCGGGCTCAGGGGCTTCCGGGGTCCCGGTCTCGGGGGGCCGGTCTCAGGGAGCGAGCAGCAGCACGTCCGTGCGGGACTTGGCCGCCTCGTAGCGGCGGGCGACGTCCTGCCAGTTGACGACCTGCCACATCGCCTCGATGAAGTCCGCCTTCTGGTTCCGGTACTGCAGATAGAAGGCGTGCTCCCAGGTGTCGAAGACCAGGATCGGGGTGGAGCCCTGCCCCACGTTGCCCTGGTGGTCGTAGACCTGCTCGACGATCAGCCGCCCGCTCAGCGGCTCGTAGGCGAGCACGCCCCAGCCCGAACCCTGGGTGGTCGCCGCCGCCTTGGACAGCTGCGCCTTGAATGCCGCGAAGGAGCCGAAGGACTCCTTGATCGCCTCGGCCAGCTCGCCCACGCCGTCCTGGGCGAGCGGCTCGCCGCCGCCCTCCTTCGGGCCGGTCATGTTCTGCCAGTAGATGCTGTGCAGGATGTGCCCGGACAGGTGGAACGCCAGGTTCTTCTCCAGTCCGTTGAGCGAGCCCCACTGCTCCTTCTCCCGCGCCTCGGCGAGCTGCTCCAGCGTGTCGTTGGCACCCTTCACATAGGCCGCGTGGTGCTTGTCGTGGTGCAGCTCGATGATCTCGGGGCTGATCACCGGGGCGAGCGCGGAGTAGTCGTAGGGCAGGTCGGGCAGCGTGTACACGGGCATGGCGGGGTCCCCTCCGAACCTCTTATTGCAAATAGCTTGCAACTGCACGCTAGCAGCAGAAAGGCCGCCGGGGAGGGCCGGGGCATGCAAAAGGCCCCCGCGTGTCGTCCACGCGAGGGCCTTTGCCGAGAGGGCCGGTGATCAGCGCCGGGCGCGCACCCGCTGCCAGGCGTAGCCCACGGCCGCCAGCACCAGCGTCATCCCGCCCGTCGAGTACAGCTGCACGCGCGTGTCGGGCTCGCGCGCCATCAGCGCGAACACCGCCGCCATGCCCAGCAGCGCGACATACGTCAGATACGGGAACGCCCACATCCGCACGACCAGCTTCTCCGGGGCCTCCCGCTCGAGCCGGCGCCGCAGCCGCAGCTGGGAGACGGCGATGAAGATCCAGACGACCAGGATCACCGCGCCGATCATGTTCAGCAGCCAGGAGAAGACGTCGTTCGGCCGCCAGTAGCTCAGCAGCACGCACCCGAAGCCGAAGACCGAGGAGGCCAGCACGGCCACCCGCGGCACACCGCCCGACACCCGGCCGAGCGCCTTGGGGCCCTGGCCGCGCTCGACCAGCGAGTAGCCGATGCGCGAGGCGCCGTAGATGTTGGCGTTCATCGCCGACAGCAGGGCGACCAGTACCACCACGTTCATCAGCTGACCGGCGCCGGGGATGCCGAGCTCGTCCAGCGCGGCGACGTACGGGCCGCTCTCCACCACGGCCGGCGAGTCCCAGGGCACCAGCGTCACGATCACGGCCATGGAGCCGATGTAGAACACCGCGATCCGCCACATCGCGGTACGGACCGCGCTCGCCACGCCCTTGACCGGGTCCTCCGACTCGGCCGCGGCGATGGTCACCGTCTCCAGACCGCCGTAGGCGAACACCGAGGCGAGCAGTCCGATCACCAGCCCCTCGCCGCCGTTGGGCAGGAAGTCGCCCAATTGGGAGGTGCCGGGGGAGTCCGTGCCCGGCAGCAGGCCGGCGATGGCCAGCCCGCCGAGCACCAGGAACAGGGTGATCGCGCCGACCTTCAGCGCGGCGAACCAGAACTCGAACTCACCGAAGTTCTTCACCGCGGCGAGGTTGGTGCCGCAGAACACCACCATGAACAGGGCCACCCAGGCCCACTCGGGCGTACCGGGCAGCCAGCCGGTCACGATCTTGGCGGCGCCGATGCCCTCCAGGCCGACCGCCGTGCACAGCAGCACCCAGAACGACCAGCCGGCGGTGAACCCGGCCCAGGGCCCGAGCGCCCGCTCGGCGTGCGCCGAGAAGGAGCCCGACGACGGATGGGCGGCCGACATCTCGCCGAGCATCCGCATCACCAGCATCACCAGGAGGCCGGAGAGGGCGTAGGCGACGACGATCGACGGACCGGCGGCGGCGATGCCGGCACCGGAGCCGACGAACAGGCCGGCGCCGATGACACCGCCGAGGGCGATCATCGACAGATGGCGCTGCTTGAGACCGTGGGAGAGGGAGACGCCGTCCTGCTGCGGCGGCGCTTTCACAGAGGTGCTGGGCATGGGGCGCGGTTCGTCCAATGCGTGGGGGGACATGGGCAAAACGACACCAGTCTGGGTGGCCGGGCCACCCTCGGGCCGGAGCGGCTCACCATATGGACACCGGGCGGACGCACGGTGCCCGGCCCCTGACCGGCGGTGCGGGGACGGGTCGACGCCGACCACGACCCTGATTGGTGAAACCCTACAGGCCCGTTCCGACGCTCCGAGTGAGAGATGCCTCCTCAGCTCCGTGACACGGGTCACTCCCACCCGGGTGCCGTTTCCGTTCTTTGTCCGAAGCCCACCAATGGCCCGATCCCGCCTTTGTCGAGCAATGACGGTGATCGCCGCGCGGGCCGCGGGATAGCGTCACGGTGTTCCGAACCGTCCTCACCCTCGCGGAGTCCCCATGAGCACCGTCGCCGCCACACCCGCCCGCTCCGGCCTGGTCCTCGCCGACCTGCTCCCGGCCTCCCGCGTCCGGGACACCGCCCTCATGCTCGGCGGTGCCGCGCTCACCGGCCTCGCCGCGCAGATCGCCGTGCCCGTCCCCGGCTCCCCGGTGCCGGTGACCGGCCAGACCTTCGCCGCCCTACTGGTCGGCACCGCCCTCGGCGCCCGCCGGGGCCTGCTCTCCCTCGCCGTGTACGCGCTGGCCGGCATCGCCGGTATGCCGTGGTTCGCGGGAGGCGCGTCCGGCATCGGGATGCCGTCCTTCGGCTACATCATCGGCATGATGCTGGCCGCCGCCGCCGTCGGCGCCCTGGCCCGCCGCGGCGCCGACCGCTCCGCCTGGCGGATGGCGGGCACCATGCTGCTCGGCGAGGCGATCATCTACGCCGTCGGCGTGCCCTACCTGGCCCTGGCCACCGGCATGTCCGCCTCCGCCGCCATCGCGGCCGGCCTGACCCCGTTCCTCATCGGCGACGCCCTCAAGGCCGCCCTGGCGATGGGCATCCTGCCCACGGCCTGGAAGTTCGTGAACAAGCGCTGACACCCACCGAGCAGCGGACCGGCTGCGACCCGCGAGTTCACCTGGGCGGCCTGGCGCACCGACGTCGACGCCTACCTCTACATCGCCTGACAGCCCAGCGGGGCGGAGCCGGCCCCGGCCGCTGGACAAAGGCCCGCCGGGTCCGTACGACTGACGTACGGCCCGGCGGGCCTTTTGTGTGCCGGGGTCCGTCTCAGGCGCCGGCTTCCTGCCGTCCCGGCCGTCGCAGCGACCACCACAGCCCGGCCGCACCGGCCGCCAGCAGGGAGGCGCCGGCCGCGCCCAGCGGCAGCAGCTCACGCACCGGGCCCGTCTTCGGCAGCTCGTCCGCTCCCGGCCTCACCGGCTCGTTGTCGGTGCCGAGGAGCAGGGGAGTGGCCGGGGCGTCGGGCGAGGGGTTGGTGGTGCCGAACGGCACCGGCCCCTGCTGCCAGTACGTCTTCTTCCCGTCCTCGGACTGCACCGGCAGGCAGATCTTCCCCTTACTCTTCAGGTCGTACGTGGCGTCCACCGCGTACGACTTGGACGCGCCGGCGGCGAGATTGCCGACCGGGCAGCTGAATCCGCTGTTCGCACCCTCCGGAAGGCCCCTCTCGGCGATCCGTTCACAACCGGGGACGTTCTTGACGGTCAGTCCGTCGAACCCGACGACCAAGAGATTGATCTTCCCGCTGTCCGCACTTCCCCCATTCTTCACCGTGGCGGTAATCGCCGTCTTTCCCGAACTTTTGTCGACCGAGATCTTCTCGGGCAGCAGCGTCGTCAACTCCACCCCCGCCGGGGCCTTGTCGACAACCTTTCCCCCTTTGCTGCTCCCGGAGTCCTGATCGTCCGCCACGGCGGTGCCGGAAAAGATCAGAACCGCCGAGAAAGATGCTGCCACCAGCGATCCGGTGACGTTCGCCCTGCGACGAGAACTCATGTTCGTCCCCCTTGGCTGCGCCTGAATTCGCAGTACTCGAAGAGGTACCACAAGATTTGTCCGCACTATGCTGGGACCGCCTGAAGTGTGACCGTCGTGTTTCACTCGGGCCGTGCTGAGGGGGTGTGGCGGATTGCGGGGGAATATCAACAGCGCCGGGATTCCGGGGATATTGGTGGCCGGGCGGTACCGATTGGGCGAGAGTATCGGTCAGGGGGGAATGGGGCGGGTGTGGCGAGCCGCCGACGAAATACTCCACCGCCAGGTCGCCGTGAAGGAAATGCGGCTGGACGGAAGCGACGCGGAGGATTCCCGGACGCGCCGCGAACGCACTCTGCGCGAGGCACGGGCGACCGCACGGATCGACCACCCCCATGTGGTGCGGATCTACGACGTGGTCGACGAGGGCGAACGGCTGTGGATCGTCATGGAGTTGGTGGCCGGCCGCTCGCTGGAGCGCATTCTCGCCGAGGACGGCCGGCTCACCCCGAGGGAGACTGCCCGCATCGGGCTGGGCCTGGTGGCCGCACTCCGCGAGGTGCACGCCCGCGGTGTGCTGCACCGTGACATCAAGCCGGGCAACGTCCTGGTGGACCGCGGCGGCAGGGTCGTCCTCACGGACTTCGGCATCGCCGCCCTCCAGGACGCCAAGGCGCTGACCATGGCCGGCATGCTCGTCGGCAGCCCCGACTACATGGCCCCGGAGCGCGTCTCCGGGCGTCCCCAGGGCCCGCCGTCCGACATCTTCTCCCTGGGCGCCACGCTCTGCGCCGCCCTCAGCGGCGCCTCTCCCTTCACCCGCCCCACCACCCTGGCCACCCTGCACGCCGTGCTCTACGAGGACCCCGAACTCCCGGAGGTGGCCGGACCGTTGCGGGACACGCTGGAAGCGGCCCTGCACAAGGACCCGGCCCGGCGCCCCACCCTGAGCAGGCTGGAATCCACCCTCGACCTCATCGCCCACCCGCCCCCGTCACCCACCGTCCCGACCCCGGCTCCCACATCCCCCGCCCGGCCGGAACCGGCCCAGGTCCCCACGCTCCCCGCCCGGCCGGAGCCGGATCAGACCCCCACGCTGCCCGCCCGGCCGGAGCCGGCACCGGATCCCGAGCCGCCGCCTGCCACGGTCGTCAATCAGCCTCAGCCCGAGCCCGATCCGCCTGAGGGCAGGCGTGCCGCTGGACGCACCGAGTCCCCTCCGCGCGAGCGCGACCGCCGGCAGCACAGGCCCCCGGACTCCGACGTCCGCCCGGACTCTTCCACCGGTTCCCGCACCAAGCCGCACCGCCGCACCGTCCTCGCCGCCGCCGCGGCAGCGGCCGTCGCCGCGACCACCGTGCTCGCCGTCCTGCTCACCGACACCGGGGGAGACCCCTCCGGAAGCGGCGGCGGCACGGAGACCTCCGCTTCCGGCCCGAGCCCCACCGTGCAGGGCACCTCCAGGCCTCCGTCCCTGCCGCCCGGAGCCCGCCGCGAGGCGGGGGGATTCGCCTGGACGCCGCCCGTCGGCTGGCGCCGTGACGTCAAGACCGGCGCGGAGGTGCACTACACCTCGCCCGACGGCCGGCAGGAACTGGCCGCCAAGTCCGCGCTGGCCCGCGGCGATCTCCTGCAGACCTGGCAGACCTCCGAACGCAACGCCCACCAGGGGCAGAACTACCGCAAGATCCGCCTGGAGGAGAGCACCTTCCGCGGCCACCCCGCCGTCGTCTGGGAGTACACCTTCACCCTCGAGGGCACCCCCTGGCACGCCCGGCTCCTCGGCTTCAACCAGGACGGCAAGTCGTACCAGATCAACACCTGGTACCAGCCCGGCATCGAGGACCAGGCCCTGCGCGTCCACGAGAAGACCAAGAAGAGCTTCACCGTGCTGTGAGCACGGTGAGAACGCACGTCCTCGCACACTTGGAAGGGGCCCGCGGCGGACATCCGCCGCGGGCCCCTTCGCCCGTTCAGCCGGGAGGACTTCAGGCGGCCGGGACCTCGTCCCGCTCCGCCGCGGCCTTGCGCGCGTCCAGCCGCTGCTTCACCACGGCGACCACCAGCACCACGGCCGCGACCAGCAGCGACAGCAGCATCGTGGTCCGCCCGTTGTGCTCGGTGTCGGTCAGCATGTAGCCGATCACGAACACGATCAGCCCCATGCTCGCCCAGGTCAGGTACGGGTAGAGCCACATCCGCACGATCAGCTTCTCCGGCGCCTCCCGCTGGATGATCTTGCGCATCCGCAGCTGCGAGACGCAGATCACCAGCCACACGAACAGCGCGACCGCACCGGAGGAGTTGACCAGGAACAGGAAGACCGAGTCGGGGAACTCGTAGTTGAAGAACACGGCGACGAAGCCGAACACCACCGACACCAGGATCGCCGTCCGCGGCACGCCGCGCTCGGTGGTCCGGGCGAACGCCTTGGGCGCGTCGCCGCGCTCACCGAGCGAGAAGGCCATCCGGGAGGCCGTGTAGAGACCGGAGTTGAGGCAGGACAGCACCGAGGTCAGCACGATGAAGTTCATGATCTGACCGGCGTGCGGGATGCCCAGGGTGTCCAGCGCGGCCACGTAGGAGCCGTTCTCGGCGATGGACTCGCTGTTCCACGGCAGCAGGCAGACCACCACGAAGATGGAGCCCAGGTAGAAGACGCCGATACGCCAGATGATGCTGTTGGTGGCCTTGGTGACCGCCCGGCGGGGGTCCTCCGCCTCACCGGCCGCGAGGGTGGCGATCTCGCTGCCCATGAAGGAGAAGACGACCAGCAGGATGCCGGTGAGGATCGCACCGGGCCCGTTGGGCAGGAAGCCGCCGTGCTCGGTGAGGTTGGACAGACCCGCCTGCTCGCTGTCGACGCCGGGCAGCAGGCCGAAGACGGCCAGCCCGCCGATGAGGATGAACGCGCTGATGGCGACGACCTTGATGCCGGCGAACCAGAACTCGAACTCGCCGTAGGAGCCCACGGAGGCCAGGTTGGTGGCGGTGAGCACCACCATCACGAGCAGGGCCCAGACCCACTGGGGGACGGCCGGAATCCAGCCTTCGAGGATCTCGGCACCGGCGGTCGCCTCGACCGCCAGCACGACCACCCAGAAGAACCAGTACAGCCAGCCGATGGAGAACCCGGCCCAGGGGCCGAGCGCCCGGTCGGCGTGTGCCGAGAAGGAACCGGAGGTCGGGTGGGCCGCGGACATCTCGCCCAGCATGCGCATCACCAGCACCACGAGCGTGCCGACGAGGGCGTACGAGAGCAGGATTCCGGGTCCGGCGGTCGCGATCGCGGACTTGGATCCGACGAACAGGCCGGCGCCGATGACGCCACCGATGGCGATCATCGACAGATGACGGTTCTTGAGTCCGGCCTGCAGTCCGGTGCCGCCGGGGTCGCCGGGGCCGGACGTAGAGCTTCCGGGCTTGGTCAGGGTCGGCTGCGAGGTCATGGAACGGACTTCCTTTGCGCCGGGTAGCTGTAGCTCGCTCGCACAGAGCCATGTACGAGCTGGACCAGTGAAACGGAGGGTTGCGCGCAGGGAAACCTTCGAAAGCAAATCGTTACTTGAGGTTTTCCTGAGGTTCTGAGATTCTCCTCACATTTCCTGGGATCAGCACCCCGCGCGCCTGCCCAGAGGGCCGCGTGTCACACTCGGGCCATGCGCGTGTACCTCGGCTCGGACCATGCCGGCTACGAACTCAAGAACCACCTCGTCCAGTGGCTGAAGGAAGCGGGGCACGACCCCGTCGACTGCGGCCCCCACATCTACGACGCCCAGGACGACTACCCGCCGTTCTGCCTGCGGGCCGCCGAGCGGACCGCCGAGGACCCCGGCGCCCTCGGCATCGTGATCGGCGGTTCGGGCAATGGCGAGCAGATCGCCGCCAACAAGGTGAAGGGCGTCCGGGCCGCGCTGGCCTGGAGCGAGGAGACGGCGGCGCTGGGCCGCCAGCACAACAACGCCAATGTGGTCGCGATCGGCGCGCGCATGCACTCGCAGGACGAGGCCACCAAGTTCGTGGAGACCTTCCTCAACACCCCGTTCTCCGAGGACGAGCGGCACGTCCGCCGCATCGGGATGCTCTCCGCCTACGAGACCACCGGCGACCTTCCCCCGATCCCGGCCCACCACCCCCAGCAGTAGCCGCCCTGCCGGCCCGCACCGGGGACGGGACGGGCCGGCCCGCACACGGAGAAGCAGGGGCGTCGCGCCCGTGCCGCACACCGGCGCGGGCAGCCGGGCCGAGGACGCAGGAGAAGGGGACGAAGGGGACCATGCCCGAGGGGCACACCATCCACCGGCTGGCCAAGGACTACGCCGCCGCCTTCGCGACCGGCGCCCCGCTCCGCGTCACCAGCCCCCAGGGCAAGTTCTCCGACGCCGCCGCCCTCCTCGACGGCACCCCGCTGCACACCACCGACGCCCACGGCAAGCACCTCTTCCTCGGCTTCCGCGACGCCGACTGGATCCACATCCACCTCGGCCTGTTCGGCAAGGTCACCTTCGGCCCGGCCCCGGCGCCGCCGCCCACGGACACCGTCCGCCTCCGCCTCGCCCACGACGGCGCGTACGTCGATCTGCGCGGCCCCACCACCTGCGCCCTGATCACCGGCGGCGAGAAGCAGGCGATACACGAGCGCCTCGGCCCCGACCCGCTCCGCCCGGACGCCGACCCGGCCGCCGCCTACCGCCGCATCAGCCGCAGCCGCACCACCATCGCCGCCCTGCTGATGGACCAGAAGGTCATCGCCGGCGTCGGCAACGTCTACCGCGCCGAGGTCCTGTTCCGGCACCGCATCGACCCCTACCGCCCCGGCCGCGACATCACCCCCGCCGAATGGGACGCGCTGTGGACCGACTTGGTGGAGCTGATGCACGAGGGCGTGCGCCGGAACCGCATCGACACCGTCCGCCCCGAGCACACCCCGGAGGCGATGGGCCGCCCGCCCCGTGTCGACGACCACGGCGGCGAGGTGTACGTCTACCGGCGGGCGAACCAGCCCTGCCATCTGTGCGGCGAGCCGATCCGCACCGCCGGCCTGGCCGCCCGCAACCTCTTCTGGTGCCCCAACTGCCAGCGCGGCGCCTGACCCTGCACGCTCCAGCCCCGGACTACAACCGGCTCGGCGCACCCTCAGTACCCGATCGGCAGCCGGCCCGGCACGCCCTCAGAAGCCGAACGGCAGCCAGGGAGCCAGGCCGCCCGCCCCGAAGGCGACGGCCGCCTGAGCAAGCGCCCCGCGCCGCAGCTCACGCACTCGCCCTGCCGCGGCCCGCGCCGCGAGGCTCACCCCGCCCAGATAGGCGGCGCCCAACTCGCGTACGGACAGCGCCAGATCGGCCGGATCACCGGTCCGCTCACAAGTCGCTCCGCCGGCGTCCCCGCTCAGCCGCCAACGTCCGCTGTTCCAGGGGCAGAAGGCGTCCTCCACCTCCAACACCACGTCCACCGGCACCTGGTAGGTACGCCGCGACAGCGCGGCCCCCACCTCCACCGGCCGCAGATACAGCGAGTCCCGCAGCGCCGGACGGCACCGCCGGATGTCGGACACCAGGTACTGCCACGCAGTTCCCGTTCCTCGTCGGATTCCGGAACTCCGCCGAAGGCCCGTATCAGCGTTCCGTACCACTTGTCCCAGTCGTCCGGGGTGAGTACCCGAAGTCCGGTCGCCGGGGCCGTGCGCTCATTCACCATGAGCCATGCCTATCAGGGCAATGCGGGACGAGCGAGGGAATTTCTCCCGAGCGGCCACGAGACGGCATCCCGTGAAGTTCACTGTGATGTCGGTCCCCGGACGGGGGACAAGGCGGGGCTCCCGTGCCAAGCGGCCGGTCCCACGGATAGGGTCCCGAACTAATGGCACCGAGACGACAGCGGCGCGCGGAAGCCGACACGTTCACGGCCCGGTTGAAGAAGCAGTGGCACCGGGCCCGCGTCGGCGTGCGCAGAGCGGCCGTCGACTACTTCCGCGGGGACGGCTCGGACTGGATCGCGCTGGCCGGTCTCTTCCTCACCATCCCGCTGATCATGGCGGGCACGCTCGTCAACTCGGTCTGGTTCTCCCCGGCGGCGCTGGTGCTGCCGATCGTGGCCGGCGGGCTGCTGCTGCGCCCGGCCAGCCTGCTCGGCCTGTACGCGGCGGCGGCCACCGCGCTCATCGTGGAGTCGGTCCATCTCGGCCCGTACACCGAGGGCACCTCACGGGTCACCCCGGGCGTGGTGCTGGTGGTGGCCGCCTGCGGCTTCTTCGGGCTGGTCGTCGCTCAGTTCCGCAGCCGGGTCGGCGTGCCCTGGCGGCGCGGCGGCACCATGCTGTTCGACCTGCGCGAACGCATCCGGGTGCAGAGCAAACTGCCCAAACTGCCCTCCGGATGGCACCACGAGATGGCCCTGCGCCCGGCGGGCGGCCAGTCCTTCTCGGGCGACTTCGTGGTCGCGGCCCGCACCAACGGCGGGCGCACCCTGGAGGTCGTGCTGACCGACGTCTCGGGCAAGGGCATGGACGCGGGCTCCCGCGCCCTGCTGCTCTCCGGCGCCTTCGGCGGACTGCTCGGCAGCCTGCCCCCGCACTCGTTCCTGCCCGCCGCCAACGGCTACTTGCTGCGCCAGGAGTGGGAGGAGGGCTTCGCCACCTCCATCCACCTCGTCCTCGACCTCGACTCCGGCGACTACGAGCTGTACTCCGCGGGCCACCCGCCGGGCCTCCAGCTCAGCGCAGGCAGCGGTCGCTGGGAGGAGAAGGCCGCCGAGGGCCCCCTGCTCGGCGTGTACGACGGCGCCCAGTTCGACCCGGTGAAGGGCTCCCTGCGCCCCGGTGACGTGCTGATGCTGTTCACCGACGGGCTGGTGGAGACGGCCGACCGGGACATCGTCGAGGGCATCGACCGGCTCACCGGGGAGGCCGACCGCTATGTCGCCGGCGGTTTCCACGGCGCCGCCTGGCATCTGATCGAGTCGGTCGCCAAGGACGTCAACGACGACCGCGCCCTGCTGCTGATCTGCCGCGAGGGCCCCACCGCCACCCGCTGAGCCGTGCCGCCGGGCACACTGGAGCGGTGAGCGACACACCCATGACCCCGGCCGAGGTCGAGGCCACCGCCCGCGCCGCCCACTCGGGCCAGACCGACAAGGCCGGGCGCCCGTACGAGGAGCATCTGCGGGCCGTCGCCGAGGGCGTACGGGCGCGCGGCGGCGACGAGGACCAGATCGCCGCGGCCTGGCTGCACGACGCCGTCGAGGACGACAGGCTCTCCCTGAAGTGGCTGGAGCAGGCCCCGCTGACCCGGCGCACCAAGGACATCGTCCTCGCGGTCACCAAGCGGCCGGCCGAGCCGCCCGAGGCGTACGCGGCCCGCATCCTCGCCACCCCGGGCGCGCTGCTGGTGAAGGAGGCCGACCTGGCGCACAACGCCGACCCCGAGCGCCTGGCCGTGCTGGACGAGCCCACCAGAACGAGACTGGCCGAGAAGTACGCGCGGATGCGCACACTTCTCGGCCTGGTCGCGGGGGAGACCCCGTAGGGCTGCCCGGGCTTCGCTCAGACGGAGACCTTCTCGCGGGACCGGGCGGCCTCGGAGCGCTTCTCGCGCTCCCGTGCCTCCGCTATGGCGTCCGGCCGGAAGGCCCACTCCATCCGTGGTTCCACCACCCATCGCAGCGCCTGCCGCACGGGCTTGGTGCACATCAGGGTGATGCCGACGGCACCGACCACGGTCAGCGCGATCTCGCCCAGCGGCGTGTCCAGCACGGGTGCCTTGAACCAGCCCTGGTAGGTGCCGGTCTTCACCACGAAGCCGTGCAGCAGGAAGCCGTAGATCGTCCCGGCGCCCAGCGAGGTGAACCACATGCGCCGGCCGGGGACCCAGGCCAGGAAGCAGGCGGTCAGCACCAGCGAGCAGCCGAACAGCGCCAGCATCATCACCGGCCCGGTCCACCACGGGGCGCCCGAGTCCTGCGCCGGGGAGTCGCGGTAGAACCAGCCGGTGGACATGCGCGGCACCGACCACCAGGCGACGGCCAGCGCCGCCGCCATCACCGGCAGCGAGGCGATCCGCACCGAGCGGCGGCGCACCAGGGAGAAGTGCTCCGGCCGCAGCACCAGACCCAGCACGAAGCACGGCAGGAACTGCAGCACGCGCTGCATGTCCAGGTCGTTGGCGATCGACGGCGTCATGGACGCCAGCGCCCCGAGGGCGATGGCGACCGGCAGGGGGTAGCGGATCGTCTTCCAGATGGGCGTGGTCAGGCGCCAGATGAACAGCGCGCACAGGAACCACAGCAGATAGGTGGCGTCGAGCAGGCTGAGGTCGTGGCCGGGGTCGTTGTCCACGACCCGCTTGTGCAGCGTGTAGGCCACCTCGAAGACGAGGTACGGCACGACGACGGTGGCGATCAGCCGCTTCACGCGCTTGGGGCTCATGTCGAAGCTGCGCGAGAAGTAGCCGGAGATGATGATGAACGCCGGCATGTGGAACGTGTACACGAACCGGTAGAGCGCCTCCACCGTCCGGTTGTCGTCCAGGATCTGGCCCCAGGCGTGGCCCACACCGACCAGCACGATCGCCAGGTACTTGGCGTTGTCGAAGAAGGCGTCGCGCTGCTTGCCGGAGGACCCGGTGGACCCGGAGGACCCGGAGGACTCGGAGGACCCGGAGGACTCGGAGCGGTTGGCGGAGCCCGCGCTCGGGGTATGCGGGCCCGTGCCTCCGGCCGCCGGTGCGTGTGCCGGGGGAAGCGGCGTTCTGCGGTTGCCGTACGGTCGCAGCGAGTTCGTCACAGGCCCTCCCACAGCGCACCGGGGGAGAGGTTCACAGAGCTCGCTGCGCTTGCGGGGGACGAGGCAGCGTGGAACATCTGAGGCACCCTAGCGTTGTCTCCTGCTATTCGTAAAACGCCCGACGTCATTACTGGTTATTCGGTCCGGGTACCCCTGATTGGGGAAACTCGGCCTCGTGGTCCGAGTGATGGCCAACACATCGGATGCTTAAGGGGAGTACGCGCCCGAACCGTCCGACAGGCGCCCTGCATGTCGTGATTCATCCGGATTAAGCCATGCATAAGACCGGCGGGTGACTCCGACGGAATGTCCACTTCCGTCGGCTTCGCGCCCTGCGTCGCCGGTCCGTTGAGAAGAGCGTGCGGGCAATTCGAAATGCCTGCGAACGCGTTGTGTGGGTATGGAAACGATCCCGTTGAATTCCCTGCCCGGGTGGTACCTCGAATTCCCGTGCGAGACAACGGTGTTGTGGCGTGCGGTGCCGCGTGCGCGCGGGCGTGCGCGGTCCTGAGGGACGGGGCTCCCCGTCCGCCGCCGGGTACCCGGGCTGAACGATGTGTCACCTGCGGCATGACGCGGGCAGGTTGGTGGCACGATGGTTCTGGCGGGGTGCGCGGGGGTCGCGCCCCCGGGCCGGGAGAGCGGACCGACCGAGGGTGTGATCAGTTGTGGCCATTTCA
The DNA here is from genome assembly GCF_039524635.1 of Streptomyces thermocarboxydovorans. Taxonomy (NCBI): domain Bacteria; kingdom Bacillati; phylum Actinomycetota; class Actinomycetes; order Kitasatosporales; family Streptomycetaceae; genus Streptomyces; species Streptomyces thermocarboxydovorans. The sequence goes on from NZ_BAAAGU010000035.1 coordinate 49,629, forward strand.
CTGTCTGTGGTGCTGCTGTTGGCGATCATCCTTGTGGTGCTCCTGAGAGGCGGCTCCATCAAGGCGGGCCCCGCGATCGTCGCGGTCCTCTTCGGCTTCTTCCTCGCCTCCACCGGCATGGCCGACGACATCCAGCGCTTCCTGAACTCGATAGCCGAGACGATCAACTCGATCCAGTTCTAGGAGGCCGGCCGTCCCGGGAGGCCGCGTGGTGCCGGGTGGCCGGCCCAGGCAGCCGTACGCCCCAGCCCGGTGATCAAGGTCCCGGGCCGGCGGGACGGGGCTGGGGGCCGGGCGCGGTGCGCCTGGGGCCGGAGAGCGCGGCGGGCCCGAAGCCGGAGAAACGATCACCGCGAAGCCCGGGGCAGCCGGAGAACGATCAGCGCCACCGGAGCGGGGAAACGATCAACGCCGCAGGAGCCGGAAAACGATCAGGGCCGGCCGGAGGAAGTGATCCTCCGGCCGGCCCCGAGCCGTACAGAGCGGGCGACGGGAATCGAACCCGCGTAGCTAGTTTGGAAGACTAGGGCTCTACCATTGAGCTACGCCCGCAGGGTGCACCGCAGGCCGTACCGGCCGCAGTACTGACAGGCATCGTAGCGGGTCAGGGCACCTCGATGCACACCCGTTGCCCGCCCCGCCGGCGACACCGCAGCGCGCCCCTGAAATCCTGCCGTCGCACCGCCGGGCGGCATGTACCCTACGTGTCGCACCAGACGGGGTGTGGCGCAGCTTGGTAGCGCGTCCGCTTTGGGAGCGGAAGGCCGTGGGTTCAAATCCCGCCACCCCGACCACCCATCCGGTCACCCTCGGTGATCAGCCAACGGTCACTTGCCGGTGATCGCCTTTTGGGCGCCGTAGTCGCTGCCGTTACTATGCAAGCTGCACGCCCGTGTGTCTCAGGTCTGAAGTCCTCCGGGCGGCGCATCCGCCGGACCGCTCTGGTACCGGCAGAAACCGAGAAGTCAGCCACAAGGAGACCGAACCGTGAAGAGCGCCGTGGAGACCCTGAACCCGACCCGGGTTCGGCTCACTGTCGAGGTGCCCTTCGAGGAGCTCAAGGACAGCCTCGACGCGGCGTACAAGAAGATCAACCAGCAGGTCACGGTGAAGGGCTTCCGCAAGGGCAAGGTCCCGGCCCGGGTCATCGACCAGCGCTTCGGCCGCGGTGCGGTCCTGGAGGAGGCGGTCAACGACGCCCTCCCGAAGTTCTACACCGACGCCGTGAACCAGGCCGAGCTGAGCCCGCTGGGTCAGCCCGAGGTCGACATCACGGAGCTGAAGGACGGCGAGACGCTGAACTTCACCGCCGAGGTCGACGTGCGTCCCTCCATCGAGATCCCGGACTACTCCGGCATCGAGGTCGAGGTCGACGCCGTCGAGGTCACCGACGAGGACGTCGACAAGTCGGTCGAGCAGCTCCGTGAGCGTTTCGCCTCCACCACCCCGGTCGAGCGCGCCGCCGAGGACGGCGACGTGGTCACCATCGACCTGGAGGCCAAGGTCGAGGGCAAGGTCCTCGAGGACGGCGTCGCCAAGGACGTCTCCTACACCATCGGCTCCGGCGAGCTGCTCGACGGCATCGACGACGCCGTCAAGGGCCTGTCCGCCGGTGAGGAGGCCACCTTCACCTCCGAGCTGAAGGGCGGCTCCGCGGCCGGCAAGGAGGCCGAGGTCACCGTCAAGGTCACCCAGGTCGCCAAGCGGGAACTGCCCGAGCTGGACGACGAGTTCGCGCAGCTGGCCTCCGAGTTCGACACCCTCGAGGAGCTCCGGGCCGACAGCCGCAAGCGCCTGGAGAACATGAAGCAGTACGACCAGGCCACGCAGGCCCAGGAGCGCGTCCTGGAGAAGCTGCTCGAGCTGGTCGAGGTCCCGGTCCCCGAGAAGCTGCTCGAGGACGAGATCAACACCCGTAAGCACAACCTCGAGCACCACCAGCTCGGCCAGATGGGTCTCACCCTCGACAAGTACCTGGAGATCCAGGGCAAGACCGCCGAGGAGTTCGAGAACGAGACCCGCGAGGCCGCGATCAAGGGCATCAAGACCCAGTTCGTGCTCGACGAGCTCGTCAAGCAGGAGAAGCTCAACGTCAACCAGGAGGAGCTCACCGAGCACCTCATGCGGCGTGCGGCCTCCTCCGGCATGTCCCCCGACCAGTTCGCCCAGGCCGTCGTCGAGCAGGGCCAGGTCCCGCTGCTCGTCGGCGAGGTCGCCCGCGGCAAGGCGCTGGCCGTCGTGGTCGAGAAGGCCACGGTGAAGGACACCAACGGCGAGATCGTCGACCTGGACGACGAGGAGGAGCCGGCGGAGGCCGAGGCGGAGACCGCCGAGGCCGCCGCTGAGTCGGCCGAGTCGGCCGAGGCCAATGAGTCCGCCGAGTCCGCCGAGTCCGGCGAGGACAAGGCCGAGGAGAAGTCCGAGGGCTGAGCCCCGGCTTCCGCAAGATCACAGGAAGGGCCCCGGGGCGAACCCCCCGGGGCCCTTCCGGCACCAGCGAGGGCAGCACCGCAGGTACGCGGGGACCGGCGCCGACCGGACGCGCACGAGACGTACCTGCCGGCGACCGGAACCACACGGGCCGCTACGCCCCCGGCGAACACCCACAGAACCGGGATGGCACCGCCCACCCTGAGCGTTAGGGTCCATGAATACGGGGCCCAGCACCCACCGGCGGCCGAGCTGCCGGAGGCCCCCCGCAGGGAACACGTGAGACGGCCCGGCGCCGTCGTAAGACGAGCAGGTGGATACGTGACGAATCTGATGCCCTCCGCCGCCGGCGAGCCCTCCATCGGTGGTGGCCTCGGCGACCAGGTCTACAGCCGGCTGCTCAACGAGCGGATCATCTTCCTCGGCCAGCCGGTCGACGACGACATTGCGAACAGGATCACCGCACAGCTGCTGCTCCTTGCCGCCGACCCCGACAAGGACATCTACCTCTACATCAACAGCCCCGGCGGCTCCATCACGGCCGGCATGGCGATCTACGACACCATGCAGTACATCAAGAACGACGTGGTGACGATCGCCATGGGCCTGGCCGCCTCCATGGGCCAGTTCCTGCTGAGCGCCGGCACCCCCGGCAAGCGGTTCGCGCTGCCGAACGCCGAGATCCTGATCCACCAGCCCTCCGCCGGCCTGGCCGGCTCGGCCTCGGACATCAAGATCCACGCCGAGCGGCTGCTGCACACCAAGAAGCGCATGGCCGAGCTCACGGCCCAGCACACCGGTCAGACGGTGGAGCAGATCCTCCGTGACTCCGACCGTGACCGCTGGTTCGACGCCTTCGAGGCCAAGGAGTACGGCCTCATCGACGATGTGATCGCCACGGCCGCCGGCATGCCGGGCGGCGGCGGCACCGGGGCCTGATCGCCCCATCAGCTCCGCTCGCCGACCGCCTCAGCCTTTACCAGGAGACACCGTGAACGACTTCCCCGGCCGCGGCCTGTACGACCGCATGGACGCCGTGCAGGACATGCGCGCATCCCAGTCCCGGTACACCGGCCCGATGGCCGAGTCCCGTTACGTCATCCCCCGCTTCGTCGAGCGCACCTCCCAGGGCATCCGCGAGTACGACCCGTACGCGAAGCTCTTCGAGGAGCGCGTGATCTTCCTCGGCGTCCAGATCGACGACGCCTCCGCCAACGACGTCATGGCGCAGCTGCTGTGCCTGGAGTCGATGGACCCCGACCGTGACATCTCGGTCTACATCAACAGCCCCGGTGGCTCCTTCACCGCGCTGACGGCGATCTACGACACCATGCAGTACGTCAAGCCGGACATCCAGACGGTCTGCATGGGCCAGGCCGCCTCGGCCGCCGCCGTGCTGCTGGCCGCCGGCACGCCCGGCAAGCGCATGGCCCTGCCGAACGCCCGCGTGCTGATCCACCAGCCGTACAGCGAGACGGGCCGCGGCCAGGTGTCCGACCTGGAGATCGCCGCCAACGAGATCCTGCGGATGCGCTCGCAGCTGGAGGAGATGCTGGCCAAGCACTCCACCCAGCCGCTGGAGAAGATCCGCGAGGACATCGAGCGCGACAAGATCCTCACGGCCGAGGACGCGCTGCAGTACGGCCTGATCGACCAGATCATCACCACCCGCAAGATGGACAACGCCAGCCTGCGCTGACGCACGAGGCTGAGACGTCTGCCGCCCCTTGGCACGGTTTGGCCCGGTTCACGTCAAAGCGAACCGCGCCAAGGGGGGCCCGAACGGGGGGCCCGGCAAGGTACCGTCGGACATAAGGCAGCACCAGGAGCCGCTGGACGTTGACGTCCAGGCGTCTCCCAGGCGAAGGGGAAGCACACCGTGGCACGCATCGGTGACGGCGGCGATCTGCTCAAGTGCTCGTTCTGCGGGAAGAGCCAGAAGCAGGTCAAGAAGCTCATCGCAGGGCCCGGTGTGTACATCTGCGACGAGTGCATCGATCTCTGCAACGAGATCATCGAGGAGGAGCTCGCCGAGACCAGCGAGGTGCGCTGGGAGGAGCTTCCCAAGCCCCGTGAGATCTACGAGTTCCTCGAGGGCTATGTGGTCGGCCAGGAGGCGGCGAAGAAGGCCCTCTCCGTCGCGGTGTACAACCACTACAAGCGGGTCCAGGCCGGCGAGAACGGCGGGGCGAACGGCCGCGACGACGGCATCGAGCTCGCCAAGTCCAACATCCTGCTGCTCGGCCCCACCGGCTCCGGCAAGACCCTGCTCGCCCAGACCCTCGCCCGCATGCTGAACGTCCCGTTCGCCATCGCCGACGCGACGGCGCTGACCGAGGCGGGCTATGTCGGCGAGGACGTCGAGAACATCCTGCTCAAGCTGATCCAGGCGGCCGACTACGACGTCAAGAAGGCCGAGACCGGGATCATCTACATCGACGAGATCGACAAGGTCGCTCGCAAGAGCGAGAACCCGTCGATCACCCGCGACGTCTCCGGCGAGGGAGTCCAGCAGGCCCTGCTGAAGATCCTCGAGGGCACCACCGCCTCCGTCCCGCCGCAGGGCGGCCGCAAGCACCCGCACCAGGAGTTCATCCAGATCGACACGACGAACGTGCTGTTCATCGTGGGCGGTGCCTTCGCCGGCCTGGAGAAGATCATCGAGGGCCGGGCGGGCGCCAAGGGCATCGGATTCGGCGCCGACATCCGCTCCAAGCGGGAGCTGGAGTCCAAGGACCAGTTCGAGGACGTCATGCCGGAGGACCTGGTCAAGTTCGGCATGATCCCCGAGTTCATCGGCCGCCTGCCGGTCATCACCTCGGTCCACAACCTGGACCGCGAGGCGCTGCTGAAGATCCTGGTCGAGCCGCGCAACGCGCTGGTGAAGCAGTACCAGCGCCTCTTCGAACTCGACGGCGTGGAGCTGGACTTCGAGCGCGAGGCGCTCGAGGCCATCGCGGACCAGGCCATCCTCCGCCAGACCGGCGCCCGCGGCCTGCGCGCCATCATGGAGGAGGTCCTCCAGGGCGTGATGTACGAGGTCCCGTCCCGCAAGGACGTGGCCCGCGTCGTCATCACCGCCGACGTCGTCCTCTCCAACGTCAACCCCACCCTCATCCCCCGCGACGCCCGCGGCCGTGGGCCGGGGGAGCAGAAGACGGCGTAGCCGTCCCCCGGGCACAGAAAGGCGCCCCGGCCGCTAGGCCGGGGCGCCCTTCTCGTTCCTGTTCCCGCTAGTTGACCGGGACGCGTACGTCCTTGCGGAGGTCGGCGGTGACCTTGGCCGAGGTGTCGAGGTCCACGCCCTTGCCGCCGGCGGCGGGCACGGCCATGCCGATCGTGCTGTAGTCGGCCCAGAGGCACACGTACTGAGTGTCCGTCTGACCGGTCTGCTTGTTCTCGCCCTTGGCCTTCTGGCACTTCATGACGGCACCCTCGAGGCCGTCCGGCTCCACGCTCTCCGCGTCACCGACGAACTCGAGGTCCTTGGCGGTGCTCTTCTTCATGCCGTTGAGGGCGTCGTCGAGCGCCTGCTCGGGGTCCTTCACCTTGCCGTAGAGACCCACGAACGTCACGGCCTTGGAGGCAGCCACCTTGGTCGGGTCCTCGAGGGCCGAGGGGTCGTTGATGTCGAGCGTCGAGAACAGCGCCCTGACGGCCTTGGCGTCGCTGATGCCGCTCTTGGCGAGTTCCTTGACGTCGCTCGACGAGGCGTCCTCCGGCGGCTGGTTCGGGCCGATCCGCTTGTAGTCGGTGAGCACCGTCTCCGGCGTCGTCAGCTTGTGCGGACCGTCGTCCTTCAGACCGCTCGCGCCGCCGCCGCTGCCGCCGAGGACGAAGTACGCGCCCACGCCGATCGCCGCCACGACCGCCACCGCGCCGATGATGATGCCCGCCTTCTTGCCGCCGCCTCCGCCGGGGGCGGGAGGCTGGCCGTACGGGGCCTGGCCGTACGGGGCCTGGCCGTAGGGCGGCTGCTGCGGCGGGACACCGGGCTGGCCCGGCTGCTGGGGGTAGCCGTAACCCGGCTGTCCCGGCGGCGGGGCCTGCTGGGGGTAGCCGTAGCCGGGCTGCGGAGCCTGCGGCTGCTGGCCGTAAGGACCCGGCTGGCCGTACGGTCCGGGCTGCTGGGGCTGCCCGCCGTACGGGCCCGGCTGGTTGTAGCTCATTCCTGGGTTCCCCTCCAGATGCTTATGTGTCGCTCACATCCTGTCGCAGAGGTGATGTGTTCAGGCCAGCGGGTACCGCACCGTTACAAAGGAAACGCGTTTCGGGGCTGGGCCGTGACACCCGTAAACTCATGCCCGTGACCGAGAACACTCAGCAGCCAGAGACAGCGCCCACCACCGAACTGCCGACCCAGTACGCGCCGGCCGACGTAGAGGGGCCCCTGTATGAGCGCTGGGTAGAACGCGGTTACTTCGAGGCCGACGAGCACAGCGACAAGCCGCCGTACACCATCGTCATCCCGCCGCCGAACGTCACCGGCAGCCTGCACCTGGGCCACGCCTTCGAGCACACCCTCATCGACGCCCTGACCCGCCGCAAGCGCATGCAGGGCTACGAGACGCTGTGGCAGCCCGGCATGGACCACGCCGGCATCGCCACCCAGAACGTCGTCGAGCGGGAGCTCGCCAAGGAGGGCAAGTCCCGGCACGACCTGGGCCGTGAGGCCTTCGTCGAGCGGGTCTGGCGGTGGAAGGCCGAGTCCGGCGGGCAGATCTCCGGCCAGATGCGCCGCCTCGGCGACGGCGTCGCCTGGTCCCGTGAGCGCTTCACCATGGACGAGGGCCTGTCCAAGGCCGTCCAGACCATCTTCAAGCGCCTCTACGACGACGGGCTGATCTACCGCGCCGAGCGCATCATCAACTGGTGCCCGCGCTGCCTGACCGCGATCTCCGACATCGAGGTCGAGTACCAGGACGACGACGGCGAGCTCGTCTCCATCCGCTACGGCGAGGGCGACGACTCCATCGTCGTGGCCACCACCCGCGCCGAGACGATGCTCGGCGACACCGCCGTCGCGGTCCACCCCGACGACGACCGCTACCGGCACCTCGTCGGCCGGGAGATCGAGCTGCCGCTCACCGGCCGCCGCATCCCCGTCGTCGCCGACGAGCACGTCGACCCGCAGTTCGGCACGGGTGCCGTCAAGGTCACCCCGGCCCACGACCCGAACGACTTCGAGATCGGCCAGCGGCACGACCTGCCCGCCATCGCCGTGATGGACGAGCACGCCGTCATCACCGCGCACGGCCCGTTCCAGGGCCTGGACCGCCTCGAGGCCCGTTCCGCCATCGTCGCCGCGCTGCGCGCCGAGGGCCGGATCGTCGCCGAGAAGCGCCCGTACGTCCACTCCGTCGGCCACTGCTCGCGCTGCAAGACCACCATCGAGCCGCGCCTGTCCATGCAGTGGTGGGTCAAGGTCGGCCCGCTCGCCAAGGCCGCCGGTGACGCGGTCCGCGACGGCCGGGTCAAGATCCATCCGCAGGAGATGGAGAAGCGCTACTTCGACTGGGTCGACAACCTGCACGACTGGTGCATCTCGCGGCAGTTGTGGTGGGGCCACCGCATCCCGGTCTGGTACGGCCCCGACGGCGAGGTCGTCTGCGTCGGCCCCGACGAGGAGCCGCCCAGCGGCGAGGGATGGCACCAGGAGACCGACGTCCTGGACACCTGGTTCTCCTCCGGCCTGTGGCCCTTCTCCACTCTGGGCTGGCCCGAAGAGACCGACTCGCTCAAGAAGTTCTATCCGAACTCCGTCCTGGTCACCGGCTACGACATCCTCTTCTTCTGGGTCGCCCGGATGATGATGTTCGGCCTGTACGCGATGGACGGCACCCCGCCGTTCCACACCATCGCCCTGCACGGCATGGTCCGCGACCAGTTCGGCAAGAAGATGTCGAAGTCCTTCGGCAACGCGGTCAACCCGCTGGACTGGATGGACAAGTACGGCTCCGACGCCCTCCGCTTCACCCTGGCCCGCGGCGCCAACCCCGGTGTCGACGTCCCGATCGGCGAGGACTGGGTCCAGGGCTCGCGCAACTTCGCCAACAAGATCTGGAACGCGACCCGCTTCGCCCTGATGAACGGCGCGACGGTCGAGGGGCCGCTGCCGGACCCGTCGAAGATGTCGCCGACGGACCGCTGGATCCTCTCCCGGCTGAACTCCGTCGTCGCCGAGGTCGACGCGTACTACGACGACTTCCAGTTCGCCAAGCTGTCGGACGCGCTGTTCCACTTCGCCTGGGACGAGGTCTTCGACTGGTACGTCGAGCTGTCCAAGACGACGTTCCAGGCGGGCGGCGAGCCGGCCGAGGTCAGCAAGCGCGTCCTGGGCGAGGTCCTGGACGTCATGCTCCGGCTGCTCCACCCGGTCGTCCCGTTCGTCACCGAGGCGCTGTGGACCGCGCTCACCGGCGGCGAGTCCGTCGTGATCGCCGACTGGCCGAAGGACAGCGGCTTCCGTGACCTCGAGGCCGAGCGGGAGATCGCCACACTCCAGTCGGTGATCACCGAGGTCCGCCGCTTCCGCGCCGACCAGGGCCTCCAGCCCGGACAGCGGGTCCCGGCCCGCCTGTCCCTGGAGGGCTCGCCGCTGGCCCGGCACGAGCCGGCCATCCGCCAGCTGCTGCGCCTGCAGCCGGAGGGCGACTCCTTCACGCCGACGGCGACCCTCCCGGTCGAGGGCGTCGAGGTCGCGCTGGACCTCTCCGGTGTGATCGACGTGGCCGCCGAGCGCAAGCGCCTCGCCAAGGACCTGGCCGCCGCCGAGAAGGAGAAGGCCCAGGCCACGGCCAAGCTCGGCAACGAGGCGTTCCTGTCCAAGGCCCCCGAGCACGTGGTCGAGAAGATCCGCACCCGCCTGGCCAAGGCCGAGGAGGACATCAGCCGCATCCAGGCCCAGCTGGAACGCCTCCCGCAGGCGTAGTCCTCCACGCACGCCAGCCCCAGGGCCCCGGCGCCGTTCTGGCACCGGGGCCCTTTGCGTGCGGGCGGCCGGGCCTCGGTGAGTGCGGCCGGGCCTCGGTGAGTGCGGAGCCGGGGGCCTTCCGGTGGGTGCGCCCGGAGGCTCTTTGTGTGCGTGCCGATGGTTCTTTCGTGAGGGGAGCCGGGTCCTTGGTGCGCCGGGGCCGGGCCCCTGGGCGCCGGCCCCGGCCCCGGCGTGCCGTGTCTGCGGGCTTCCCCCGCGGGGCGCCGGGCTATGTGCCCACGGGCAGCCGTGCCCCCGGCCGGCGGGCGGCGAGCTCTCGCCCTGGGGGTGCCGTTGGCCCGCCGGGTCGCAGGTGAGCCGCCGCCTCCGAGGCGGGCCGGGGGAGGGCAGGGCCGCACGTAGACTGGGGGCCGTGAGTGACAGCGACCCCTTTGCAGAGATCGTCGCGGCGGAGACCGACCGCGACCCCGATCTCGCCGTCATCGAGGCCGGCAGCCGCACCCTGCGCACCCAGAGCGGCCCGCCTCAGGCGGACATCCCCGCGCGCCCGGAGGACCCCGAGGTCGACAAGGCCCTGCGCGAGGTCGAGGGGGAGCTGGCCACCCGCTGGGGCGAGACCAAGCTCGAGCCCTCCGTCAGCCGCATCACCGCCCTGATGGACGTGCTGGGCGAGCCGCAGCGCTCGTACCCCTCCATCCACATCACCGGCACCAACGGCAAGACCTCCACCGCCCGCATGATCGAGGCCCTGCTCGGCGCCTTCGAGCTGCGCACCGGCCGGTACACCTCGCCCCATGTGCAGTCGGTGACCGAGCGCATCAGCCTGGACGGCGCGCCGATCTCCGCCGAGCGGTTCATCGAGACCTACCGGGACATCCAGCCGTACGTCGAGATGGTCGACTCCCGGCAGGAGTACCGGCTGTCGTTCTTCGAGGTGCTCACCGGCATGGCGTACGCCGCCTTCGCCGACGCGCCGGTCGACGTCGCGGTCGTCGAGGTCGGCATGGGCGGCAGCTGGGACGCCACGAACGTGATCGACGGGAACGTCGCCGTCGTCATGCCGATCGAGCTCGACCACACCGACCGGCTCGGCACCACCCCCGCCGAGATCGCCACGGAGAAGGCCGGCGTCATCAAGCAGGGCGCGACCGTGATCATGGCCCAGCAGCCGGTGGAGGCGGCCCAGGTACTGCTGAAGAAGGCCGTCGAGGTGGACGCGACCGTGGCCCGCGAGGGCCTGGAGTTCGGGGTCGTCTCCCGGCAGGTCGCCGTCGGCGGCCAGCTGCTCACCCTGCGCGGGCTGGGCGGCGAGTACCCCGAGGTGTTCCTGCCGTTGCACGGCGCCCACCAGGCGCACAACGCGGCCGTGGCGCTCGCCGCCGTGGAGGCCTTCTTCGGCGTCGGAGCCCAGCGCGCCGAACCGCTCGACATCGACACCGTGCGCAACGCCTTCGCCGCCGTCGCCTCGCCGGGCCGGCTGGAGGTCGTACGGCGCTCGCCGACCGTCGTGCTGGACGCCGCGCACAACCCGGCGGGCGCGCGGGCGGCCGCCGAGGCGCTGGGGGAGGCGTTCCAGTTCAGCCGGCTCATCGGCGTCGTCGGCGCGAGCGGCGACAAGAACGTCCGGGGCCTGCTGGAGGCCTTCGAGCCGGTCTTCGCGGAGATCGTCGTCACCCAGAACTCCAGCCACCGCGCGATGGACGCCGACGAGCTGGCGGGCATCGCCGTCGAGGTGTTCGGGGAGGAGCGCGTGCAGGTCGAGCCCCGGCTGCCGGACGCGCTGGACGCGGCGGTCACGCTGGCCGAGGAGGAGGGCGAGTTCGCCGGCGGCGGAGTGCTCGTCACCGGTTCGGTCATCACGGTCGGCGAGGCCCGGCTGCTCCTGGGGAGGGGCTGACCCACGATGCGTACGCTCTGTTCGTCCACGCTGATCGGCGAGTTCTTCGTGATCGGATTCGCCGGGCTGGTCGCGATGAAGGACCCGGACCTCGCTACGGGCACGGTGTGGACCGTGTGCGGCATCGCGATGTTCCTGTCCGTGGTGCTGTGCGGCATGGTCACCAGGCCCGGCGGCGTGGCGCTCGGCTGGGCGCTGCAGATCGCCCTGATCGCCTCCGGCTTCTTCGTCCCCTTCATGTACTTCATGGGCGTCCTGTTCGCCGCCCTGTGGTGGGCCTCGGTGCATTTCGGCCGAAAGGTGGACGAGGCGAAAGCCCGCTTCGCCGCGGAGGCCGAGCAGGCTGACGCTGCGTGACGCCCCTGAGGGCCCGCCCGGTAACCTCATCGAACCGCACATACCTGCTGTACCTAAGGAGCTCAGCCGTGACCCAGCGCACCCTCGTCCTCCTCAAGCCCGACGCTGTCCGTCGCGGCCTGACCGGCGAGATCATCAGCCGTATCGAGCGCAAGGCCGGCTGGCAGATCACCGCGCTGGAGCTGCGCACCCTGGACCAGGACACGCTGGAGCAGCACTACGGCGAGCACAAGGGCAAGCCCTTCTACGAGCCGCTGGTGGAGTTCATGTCCTCCGGCCCGGTCGTGGCCATGATCGTCGAGGGCGAGCGGGTCATCGAGGGCATGCGCCAGCTGGCCGGTCCGACCGACCCGATCGCCGCCGCGCCCGGCTCCATCCGCGGCGACTACGGCGTCATCGTCCGGGAGAACCTGATCCACGCCTCGGACTCCGAGGAGTCCGCCGAGCGCGAGGTGAAGATCTTCTTCCCGGGCCGCGCGTGAGGTCCTGCGCGGCGCGTCCGGCGGGCGCCGCATAACGATCTCGTCGCGGGCCGGTGAGGTCCGTTCCCGCACGTCTCGGAGGGTCTTGGGGCTTTGCCCCCGGACCTTCCTGGCAGCGCACGGCGTTCGGGGGAACGCATGCCACCGATGGACCGTCTCCACAAGCAGCCGAAGACGCCATCTGATGACAATGGCGAAGACCCTCGCGCGGTGTTCGCGAAGGCGCGTCTACGATGGAAGCCTTCACGTCACCGCACCCACCTCGCCGACCTGAAAAGCCCTCAAAAGCTCGTGGGAAGGCCAGACGAATCCTGATGGGGAACTCAATGTCGTTCATCGGCCGTGACATGGCTGTCGACCTCGGGACCGCCAACACGCTGGTGTACGTCAGGGGTCGCGGAATCGTACTCAACGAGCCGTCCGTCGTCGCGATCAACACCAACACCGGTGGCATCCTCGCGGTCGGCGCCGAAGCGAAGAAGATGATCGGGCGCACGCCCGGCAACATCGTTGCCGTGCGTCCCCTGAAGGACGGTGTCATCGCCGACTTCGAGATCACCGAGCGGATGCTCCGCTACTTCATCCTGAAGATCCACAAGCGGCGGTATCTGGCTCGCCCACGGGTCGTCGTCTGTGTGCCCTCGGGCATCACCGGCGTCGAGCGCCGTGCCGTCATCGAGGCGTCGTCCCAGGCCGGCGCCCGGCAGGTGCACATCATCGAGGAGCCCATGGCGGCGGCCATCGGCTCCGGGCTGCCGGTCCACGAGGCCACCGGCAACATGGTGGTGGACATCGGCGGCGGCACCACGGAGGTCGCGGTCATCTCCCTCGGCGGCATCGTCACCGCCCAGTCCATCCGGGTCGCGGGCGACGAGCTGGACAACGCCATCATCCAGCACGTCAAGAAGGAGTACTCGCTGCTGCTGGGTGAGCGGACGGCCGAACAGATCAAGATCACGATCGGTTCGGCGTACGACCTCGACACCGACGAGCACACCGAAATCCGGGGCCGGGACCTCGTGTCCGGGCTGCCCAAAACCGTCGTCATCTCGGCTGCCGAAGTCAGAAAGGCCATCGAGGAACCCGTCAACGCCATCGTGGACGCCGTCAAGACGACCCTCGACAAGTGCCCGCCGGAGCTGTCCGGCGACATCATGGACCGGGGGATCGTGCTGACCGGCGGCGGCGCCCTGCTGCGCGGCCTGGACGAGCGGCTGCGCCGGGAGACGGGCATGCCCATCCACATCGCCGAGGACCCGCTGGACAGCGTGGCGCTCGGGTCCGGCAAGTGCGTCGAGGAGTTCGAGGCACTGCAGCAGGTGCTCGACGCCCAGCCGCGCAGATAACACAACGTTTCGATTCCGCCGTACGGGACGATCACCCCTCGTACGGCGGATCGTTGATATAGAGACATAAACTCATCTCAACCACCGTTCCCGACACCCGCCTACGACGAGGAAGGCACGGCCGCCGCACGTGAGGGACACGAAAGAGAGCCGGCTGCTCCTGGTGCTGCTGATCGCCATCGCGTTCGCACTGATCACGGTGGACATCCGCGGCGGAGAGGATTCGCCGGTCGACGGTGCCCGGCATGCCGCCGCATCCGTCTTCGGCCCCATCGAGAACGGGGTGTCCAGCGCGGTCCACCCCATCGGCAACGCCGTCTCCGCCGTCCGCGAGTCCGGTGACCGGCACGACCGGCTCGCCGAACTGGAGCGGGAGAACGCCGCGCTCAAGGCCGAGCTCGGCAGCGACGACCGCGACCGCAGCCGTCTCAAGCAGCTCGACAAGCTGCTCGGAGTCGCCGGCAAGGGCCAGTACGGCATCAAGGGCGCCCAGGTCATCGCGATTGGAGCGGCCCAGGGCTTCTCCTGGACCATCACCATCGACGTCGGCGCCAACGACGGCATCGAACGCGACATGACCGTCATCAACGGCGACGGACTCGTCGGCCGGGTCACCACCGTCGGCCCCAACACCGCCACCGTGCTGCTCGCCAGCGACCCCGACTTCACCGTCGGCACCCGCATGGAGGGCAGCGACGAACTCGGCTTCGCCTCCGGCCAGGGCGACCGTCCGCTGCGTGTCGAACTGCTCAACGGCAAGGCCGAGGTCAAGAAGGGCGACCGCCTGGTCACCTTCGGCTCGCAGGCCGACAAGCCGTTCGTGCCCGGCGTGCCCGTCGGCATCGTCTCCCGCGTCGACCCCTCCGGCGGAGACCTGACCCGCACCCTCTACGTCACCCCGTACGTCAGCTTCAGCAAGCTCGACGTCGTCGGGGTCGTCGTCCAGGCCCCCGAGAAGGACCCGCGCGACACGGTGCTGCCCAAGAAGCCGAAGCCGACCCCCACGCCGACCGTGACGGTGACCGTCACCCCGTCCGCCCCCGCCGACGGCCAGCCCGAGCAGTAGGAGCTGCACCATGCGCGTCAACCGGATCCTGCTGTCCAGCTCACTCATCGTCGTCGCCCTGGTCGTCCAGGTCACCGTGCTCGCCCGGCTCCACCTCCCGGGCGCCGTGCCCGACCTGCTGCTGCTCACCGTCCTCGGCCTCGCCCTGGTCTACGGCCACGTCGGCGGCGCCCTCGTCGGCTTCTTCGCCGGACTCCTCGCCGACCTCGCCCCGCCCGCCGATCACGCCGCCGGCCGCTACGCCCTCGTGCTGTGCGTCATCGGCTACCTCGCCGGGCTCGTCAAGCCCGAGACCGGCCAGGTGAAGTCCGCCTCCGGCCCGATGGCCGTGGTGGTCGCCGCCGCGCTCGGCTCCACCCTGCTCTACGCCGGGGTCGGCGCCCTGGTCGGCGACACCGCCGCCCGCCATGTGGGCCTCGGCAGCCTGCTGTTCACCGCCGCCCTCTACGACCTGCTGCTGGCCCCGTTCGTGGTCCCCGGCGTCATGGCACTCGCCCGGCGCGCCGATTACGACCCCCTCGCCGACACCAGCTCCACCAAGGCCGGCGACATCTCCTCCGGCTGGCTGGCCGGCGGCACCGGACTGCGCATCGGCGGCCAGCGCGGCAACGGCCTGCGGGCCAGGGCCGCCCGGGCCCGGGTCGCCCGCGCCGGACGCATCAAGGGGGTCAAGCGCCTGTGACCTCGGCGAAGTTCACCCAGACGTGTGAGCGGGGCTGGAACCTGGCTGCGCGGCCCAGCCGTTCATCACCCGTACGCGGCCGCTCACGCGTGCGAACACAGCAGCGGGGCGGGCAGGCCGCGGTGGCACGAGCGACCAGGACTTCGAGAGGGGGACGCAGCAGGTGACCAACATTCCCGAGACCGGCCGCAACCCGCGCGTGCAGATCCGGCTCATCGTCATCCAGGTCCTCGTCCTCTCCCTGCTCGGCACCCTCGGCGGCCGGCTGTGGTACCTCCAGATCCGCGAGGGCGACCAGTACGCCAAGGAGGCCTCCGGCAACCACGTCCAGCAGGTCGTCCAGCCCGCCGTGCGCGGCTCCATCCTCGACGCCCGCGGAGTGCCCCTCGCGGACAACGAGACCCGGCTCGTCGTCTCCGCCTCCCGCACCGAGCTGATGAAGATGAAGGACGACGGCAAGGCGGTCCTCACCAAGCTCGCCAAGGTCCTCGGCATGACCCCCAAGGAGGTCATGGAGAAGGTCCGGCTGTGCGACGCCAAGACCCCCCAGCCCTGCTGGAACGGCTCGCCCTACCAGCCCATCCCCATCACCGACGAGGCCACCCCCAAGCAGGCCCTGCAGATCCGAGAACGCGCCGAGGACTTCCCCGGCATCACCGCCGAACCGCAGGCCGTGCGCCGCTACCCGTCACCCGGCAAGGCCAACACCGCCCAGGTCCTCGGCTATCTCTCGCCCGTCACCGACGAGGAGATCAAGGAAGCCCAGGACACCGACTCGCCCTACCTGCGCTCCGACATGGTCGGCCGCTCCGGACTCGAGCGGCAGTACGACAAGCAGCTGCGCGGCAAGGCCGGCGTCACCCGCTACGAGGTCGACAACCTCGGCCGTGTCCTCGGCAAGGCCCAGTCCGACCCGGCCGAGCCCGGCGCCAGCCTCGTCACCAGCATCGACGCCCGCGTCCAGCGCGTCGCCGAGTACCAGCTCAACTGGGCGATGAAGGAAGCGCGCAAGGTCCACGACCGCAACACCGGCACCAACTACAAGGCCGACTCCGGCGCCGTCGTGGTGATGGAGGCCAAGACCGGCCGCATCGTCGCCATGGCGTCCAACCCGACCTACGACCCCAACGTCTGGGTCGGCGGCATCTCCGCCAAGGACTACGCCAAGCTCACCGGCAAGAAGAGCAACTACCCGCTGCTCAACCGCGCCATCCAGGGCCAGTCCGCCCCCGGCTCCGTCTTCAAGGTCATCCCGACGGCGGCGGCCATCAGGGCCGGCTACTCCTTCGAGGGCCCCTACAACTGCTCCAGCTCGTACTCCATCGGCGGCCAGGTCTTCAAGAACTTCGAGTCCCAGAGCCACGGCCCGATCAGTCTCGGCCGCGCCCTCGAGGTCTCCTGCGACACCGTCTTCTACCGCCTCTCCCACGAGGAGTGGAAGCGCGACGGCGGCAACAAGCCCAAGAAGCACCCCAACGACTGGTTCTACAAGACCGCGCACGAGTTCGGCCTCGGCAAGGAGACCGGCATCGACCTGCCCAACGAGGTCACCGGCCGCATCCCCGACCGCCAGTGGAAGAAGGACTACTGGAAGGCCAACAAGGACGCCTGGTGCAAGACCGGCAAGAAGAACGGCAGCTACTCCGAGCGCATCGCCTACGAGAACTGCCTCGAAGGCAACCGGCTGCGCGCCGGTGACTCCGTCAACTACTCCATCGGCCAGGGCGACACCCTCGTCACCCCCATCCAGATGGCCACCATCTACGCCGCCCTCTCCAACGGCGGCACCCTGTACGACCCCACCATCGGCAAGGCCGTCATCAGCCCCGACGGCAGGACCGTCACCGAGATCAAGCCCAAGTCGCACGGCAAGCTCCCGGTGACCAAGAAGACCCTCAAGGCCATCGACAACGCCCTTGAGGGCGTCGCCACCCGCGGTACGGCCGCCTGGCGCTTCGGCGGCTGGCCGCAGGACAAGATCCCGATGCACGCCAAGACCGGTACGGCCGAGGTCTACGGCAAGCAGACCACCTCCTGGTTCACCACCTACACCGAGGACTACGCGATCGTCATGACGATCTCCCAGGGTGGTACCGGCTCCGGCGCCTCGGGTCCCGCCGTGCGCAACATCTACAACGCGCTCTACGGCGTCACCGAGGACGGCAAGATCGACAAGAAGAAGGCGCTGCTGCCCAAGCCGCAGAAGAGCCTGCCGAAGATCAAGGCGGACGGCACCATCAAGTCCCCCAAGATCCCCAAGGACCCCGCCAAGACGGCCGGCCCCTCGCCCGACGCCTCGGCCAACCCACCCGAGGACGACCAGGGCGACCCCGCCGACCAGCAAGGGGCCACCGTCCCCTCACCTGAGGCAAGCAACCGCGACACCCGCCGCCGGCGCCGCGGCGGCGGGCGCCCGCGCCGCCCCGCACGCCGGCCGCGCACCACCGCGTCCCGGAGGGCCGTCACATGACCGGCGGAGTCAACAGCTTCCAGGTCTCCGGCTACGGGCCCCAGCGCTCCGGCTGGGCCCGGCTCCTCGCCCGCGACTCCCTGGTCCGGCGCCTCGACTGGCCGATACTGCTCTCCGCGATCGTCCTGTCGTTGCTCGGTTCCCTGCTGGTCTTCTCGGCCACCCGCAACCGCACCGAGCTCAACCAGGGCGACCCGTACTACTTCCTCGTCCGCCACCTGCTGAACACCGGCATCGGCCTGGCCCTGATGGTCGGGGCGCTCTGGCTCGGCCACCGCGCCCTGCGCACCGCCGTGCCCATCCTCTACGGCGCGTCCGTCTTCCTGATCCTGCTGGTGCTCACCCCGCTGGGCTCCACCATCAACGGGGCCCACTCCTGGATCAAGCTGCCCGGCGGCTTCTCCCTCCAGCCCTCGGAGTTCGTGAAGCTCACGATCATCCTGGGCATGGCGATGCTGCTGGCCACCCGCGTCGACGCCGGCGACAGACAGTACCCCGACCACCGCACGGTCCTGCAGGCCCTCGGCCTCGCCGTGGTGCCCATGCTGATCGTGATGCTGATGCCCGACCTCGGCTCCGTCATGGTCATGGTCGTCATCGTGCTCGGCGTGCTGCTCGCCTCCGGCGCCTCCAACCGCTGGGTGTTCGGCCTCATGGGAGCCGGAGCCGCCGGCGCGGTCACCGTCTGGCAGCTCGGCATCCTCGACGACTACCAGATCAACCGGTTCGCCGCCTTCGCCAACCCCGAGCTCGACCCGGCCGGCGTCGGCTACAACACCAACCAGGCCCGCATCGCCATCGGCTCCGGCGGACTCACCGGCGCCGGCCTCTTCAACGGCCACCAGACCACCGGCCAGTTCGTCCCCGAGCAGCAGACCGACTTCGTCTTCACCGTCGCCGGCGAGGAACTCGGCTTCCTCGGCGGCGGACTGATCATCCTGCTGCTCGGCATCATCCTGTGGCGCGCCTGCCGCATCGCCCGCGACACCCCCGACCTGTACGGCACGATCGTCGCCGCCGGCATCGTCGCCTGGTTCGCCTTCCAGACCTTCGAGAACATCGGCATGACCCTCGGCATCATGCCGGTCACCGGTCTGCCCCTGCCGTTCGTGTCCTACGGCGGCTCCTCGATGTTCGCCGTCTGGATGGCCGTGGGCCTGCTGCAGTCCATCCGCCTGCAGAGACCCCTCTCCGCATAGGGCCTGTCGTGTGGATCAGCCCGCGGACGCGGGGTCTGGCACGCGCATCTGCGGCGTTGTCGTCGGTTGCCGATGCTCCGCATCGGCGCCCTCCTCCGCCTTGCAGCTGCACGCACCAGACCCCGCTCACCGGTGCTGACAAGGCGCCGGCGATTCCCGCAGGCTGATCCAAACGAAAGGCCCTCAGCCCGCCCTGCTCGCCCGGCCCGCGGGTACGGGCAGGCGGGGGAACGTTCCCCCTGCCGCTCCGTACCCGGGCCGACTAAATTCGGTGCATGGCGGACACCAAGCGCGAGATCGAGCGGAAGTACGAGATCCAGGACGCCGCACTGCCCGAGCTCAGCGGCATCCCGGGCGTCGCCTCCGTCCACGACAAGGGCGTCACCCACCTCGACGCCACCTACTACGACACCGCCGACCAACGCCTCACCTCCGCCTCCCTCACCCTGCGCCGCCGCACCGGCGGCACCGACGAGGGCTGGCACCTGAAGTTCCCGGTCGCGCCCGGAGTGCGGGACGAGGTCCGCGCCCCGCTCTCCGACGAACTCCCCGAGGGCCTCGCCCGGCTCGTCCGCTCCCGCGTACGCCACCACGAACTCCGGCCCGTGATCCGGCTGCGCTCCGACCGCGACGTACGCCACCTCCTCGACGCCAACGGCCGGCTCCTCGCCGAGGTCAGCCTCGACCGCGTCCACGCCGAACGCCTCACCGGCGACGGCGGCACCGCCCGGTGGACCGAGATCGAGGTCGAGCTCGCCGACGACGGGGACCCCGCCTTCCTCGACACGGTCGAGGACCACCTGCGCAAGGCCGGCGCCACCCCCTCGGCCTCCGCCTCCAAGCTCGCCCGGGCCCTCGCCGAGACCGCCCCCGCCGGCTCCCCGGCCGCATCCGCGACCCCGGCACCCGCATCGCCCGCCGCCCCCGCGACCACCTCCGCACCCGCCCCGGCCTCCGCTCCCGCCTCCGCCCCCAAGCGCAAGAAGCGCAAACAGCCGGGGGCCGGCCGGCCCGTCACCGCCGGCGACCACGTCCTCGCCTACGTCCGCGAACAGCGCGACGCCCTCGTCGACCTCGACCCTGCCGTCCGCCAGGACGTCCCCGACTCCGTGCACCGCATGCGCGTCGCCACCCGCCGCCTGCGCAGCACCTTCCGCGCCTTCCGCAGCGTCCTCGACCGCAAGGTCACCGACCCCGTCGCCGCCGACCTGAAATGGCTCGCCGGAGAACTGGGCCGCGACCGCGACCAGGAGGTCCTCGCCGAACGCCTGCGCACCGCCCTCGACGAGCTGCCCGACACCCTCGTCCACGGCCCCGTCCGCGACCGGCTCGCCGCCTGGTCCGAGGCCGGCCACAGCGGGGCCCACGGCCATGTCACCGCCATCCTCGACTCCCGCCGCTACCTCACCCTCCTCGACACCCTCGACGCCCTGCTCACCGACCCGCCACTGCGCAAGAAGGCCGCCGCCGAGCCGGGCAAGGTGCTCGCCGCGGCCGTACGCAAAAACCTCGACAAGCTCTCCGCGCTGATCGCCCGGGCCCTCGACCTGCCCCCCGGCCCCGACCGCGACACCGCCCTGCACGAGGCCCGCAAGAAGACCAAGCGCACCCGCTACGCGGCCGAGGCCGCCGCCCCCGCCCTCGGCACCCCGGCGACCGACCTGGTCAAGGCGATGAAGTCCCTCCAGACCCTGCTCGGCGACCACCAGGACAGCGTCATGGCCCGCGGCACCCTCACCGAGCTCGCCGCCGTCGCCCACGCGGCCGGCGAGAGCACCTTCACCTACGGCCTCCTCTACGGCCGCGAGGAGCGGCGGGCCGAGATCGCCGAGACGGAGCTGCCGCGGATGTGGGAGTCGATGCGGAAATCGCTCGGCAAGGCGATCGACAAGATGGGCAAGTAGATCCCAGCGCCCTTGCGCCGGACCCCGGCCTGCCGCCCCCGCCCACCCGGACCAGTGCGCACTTCCGCCGTGCGGGGGACCCCCGTGTCCGCGTTAGGCTTGATGGTCACCCGTCCCCAGCCGCCGGCCGGGGCCCCAACCCCAGCACACGAAGGTCAGCGAGATGCCTGCCGAAGCCGCCGAGTCTGTGAAGTCTGTGTTTCCGCAGCTCGAAGCTCTCCTCCCGCATGTGCAGAAGCCCATCCAGTACGTCGGCGGAGAACTGAACTCCACGGTCAAGGACTGGGACAGCTGCGACGTCCGCTGGGCGCTGATGTACCCCGACGCCTACGAGGTCGGCCTGCCCAACCAGGGCGTCATGATCCTCTACGAGGTGCTCAACGAGCAGGAGGGCGTCCTCGCCGAGCGCACCTACAGCGTGTGGCCCGACCTGGAGGCGCTGATGCGTGAGCACGGCGTCCCGCAGTTCACCGTCGACAGCCACCGCCCGGTCAGCGCCTTCGACGTGCTCGGTCTGAGCTTCTCCACGGAGCTCGGCTACACCAACATGCTCACGGCCCTGGACCTGTCCGGCATCCCGCTGGAGTCCAAGGACCGCACCATCGACGACCCCATCGTCATGGCCGGCGGCCACGCGGCCTTCAACCCCGAGCCCATCGCCGACTTCATCGACTGCGCGGTGATCGGCGACGGCGAGCAGGCCGTGCTGGAGATCACACAGATCATCCGCGCCTGGAAGCAGGAGGGCCGCCCCGGCGGGCGCGAGGAACTCCTCCTGCGCCTGGCCAAGACCGGCGGCGTCTACGTCCCCGGCTTCTACGACGTCGAGTACCTCCCCGACGGCCGGATCGCCCGTGTCGTGCCCAACCGCAGCGGCGTGCCGTGGCGGGTGAGCAAGCACACCGTCATGGACCTCGACGAGTGGCCCTACCCCAAGCAGCCCCTCGTCCCGCTCGCCGAGACCGTCCACGAGCGCATGTCCGTGGAGATCTTCCGCGGCTGCACCCGCGGCTGCCGCTTCTGCCAGGCCGGCATGATCACCCGCCCGGTGCGCGAGCGCTCGATCACCGGCATCGGCGAGATGGTCGACAAGGGTCTGAAGGCGACCGGCTTCGAGGAGGTCGGCCTGCTCTCCCTGTCCTCCGCCGACCACTCGGAGATCGGCGACATCGCCAAGGGCCTCGCCGACCGCTACGAGGACGACAAGATCGGCCTCTCCCTGCCCTCCACCCGGGTCGACGCCTTCAACATCGACCTGGCGAACGAGCTGACCCGCAACGGCCGCCGCTCCGGCCTCACCTTCGCCCCCGAGGGCGGCTCGGAGCGCATCCGCAAGGTCATCAACAAGATGGTCTCGGAGGAGGACCTGATCCGCACCGTCGCCACCGCCTACGGCAACGGCTGGCGCCAGGTGAAGCTGTACTTCATGTGCGGACTGCCCACCGAGACCGACGAGGACGTCCTGCAGATCGCCGACATGGCGACCAAGGTCATCGCCAAGGGCCGCGAGGTCTCCGGGTCCAACGACATCCGCTGCACGGTCTCCATCGGCGGCTTCGTCCCCAAGCCGCACACCCCGTTCCAGTGGGCGCCGCAGCTCTCCGCCGAGGAGACCGACGCCCGCCTGGCCAAGCTCCGCGACAAGATCCGCGGCGACAAGAAATACGGCCGCTCCATCGGCTTCCGCTACCACGACGGCAAGCCCGGCATCGTCGAGGGCCTGCTCTCCCGCGGCGACCGCCGCCTCGGCGCCGTCATCCGCGCGGTCTACGAGGACGGCGGCCGCTTCGACGGCTGGCGCGAGCATTTCTCCTACGACCGCTGGATGCAGTGCGCGGAGAAGGCCCTGGCCCCCTACGGCGTGGACGTCGACTGGTACACCACCCGCGAGCGCACCTACGAGGAGGTCCTCCCCTGGGACCACCTCGACTCGGGCCTCGACAAGGACTGGCTCTGGGAGGACTGGCAGGACGCCCTCGACGAGACCGAGGTCGAGGACTGCCGCTGGAGCCCTTGCTTCGACTGCGGCGTGTGCCCGCAGATGGACACTTCCATCCAAATCGGCCCCACGGGCAAGAAGCTGCTGCCGCTCACGGTCAAGAACTCGGGCCCGACCCCGGCCGCGAGCGCCCACTCGCACTGACCCGGCACTGACCAGAGCCGACGCGACCAAGCAGGTCATCCCCGTACGAGGCGGATGACCTGCTCGGTCGCGCTCTCTCGGCGCTAGCCGCAGTCGCCGCCCGCACCCGCGGGCTCGACCGGTGACTACAACGTGCTCGGCATGACATGGTCCGGCGCTGTCGCGCTCGACGTGTGCGCACTGGTCTGCCGTGGCAACCGCGTCCTCAGCGAGGACCACTTCGTCTTCTACAACAATCAGCAGACGCCGGACGGTTCGGTGCGGGCCGTGCCGGCGGCCGGGCCGGACAAGGCGGCGGTGCGGGTCGCCTTCGACGCGCTGCCGGAGGCCGCCGACCGGCTGGTGCTGGTGGCCGCCGTGGATCCGGAGGTGAACCCGGACGCCGACCTGTCCGGCTTCACCGACGCCTGCATCCGGCTGCTGGACCCGGCGATGACCGAACTCGGCCGGCTCGAGGTCTCCGACGGGCGAGCCCGGGAGACCGCTCTGGTACTGGGCTCCTTCCGGCACCGGTCCAACGGCGACTGGGACTTCGTCAAGTACCAGTCGTGCAGCGGTCCCACGTCGTCGTTGTCGTCGGCGATGAAGCCGTCGACCGACACCACGCTGTGCATGATCACTGTGCTCACGGGGCCTCCTCGGCCAGCCTGTGCATGGGCCTCGATCCTGCCCCTTCGCGGGGCGGCCCGCTGGGATTGAGGCCGGTGGCCGGCCGGCTCGGTCACGATCTTGGTCACGATTCTGTGTGGACCTCGGGTCCGAGGGATCCGGGCGGGGTGTGCGGGGCGTCCTCGGCGGTATGGAACTGGAGAAGTCTGGTGGCCGGGCCGGCGGGGCCGCCGGCGGCGGGGAGGGTTGTCTCGTCACGGCGATCCGCCTTCCGGTGCGGATCGTTGTGCTGGTGCTCGTCGTGCCCGTGCGGATGCTGTGGGACGCGCTGGTCGTGACGGGGCGGTGGCTGAACGACGCGCTGCTCCGGCCGGTCGGGCGGGGGCTGCTGTGGCTGGCGCGGGCGGTGTTCGTGTGGCCGCTGGTGGGGCTGTGGCGGTATCTGCTCACTCCGCTCGGGCAGCTGGCGCTGTGGCTCGGGAAGGTGCTGATCGTCGCGCCGGCGCTGTGGCTGTACCGGTGGGTGCTGACGCCCGTCGGGCATGCCGTGATGTGGCTGGTGCGCGGGGTGGGGGTCGTGCTCGCCGCCATCGGAGCCGGGGCGTATGCGGTGCTGGCCTGGCTGGTGCGGTATCTGGTGGTCGTGCCGGCGGTGTGGGTGTACCGGTGGGTGCTGACGCCCGTCGGGCATGCCGTGATGTGGCTGGTGCGCGGGGTGGGGGTCGTGCTCGCCGCGATGGGGGCGGGGGCGTATGCGGTGCTGGCCTGGCTGGTGCGGTATCTGGTGGTCGTGCCGGCCGTGTGGCTCTACACGTGGGTGCTGACGCCGGTCGGGCGGGCGATCGCCTGGTGCGCCCGGGGAGTGGCGTGGGCGGCCGGCATGGTCGTCAGCGGTGTCGGCACGGCGCTGTACTGGATCATGCGGGTGCTGTTCGTGCTGCCCGCGCTCGCCGTGTGGCGGTGGGTGCTGGTGCCGGTCGGGCGGGTGCTCGCCATCATCGGACGGGAGATATGGGACGCGCTCGGGCACGCCTGGCGGGTCGCCGCGCACATCTCGCTCGTCGTCGGACGGTTCCTCGCGACCCTCTTCCGGTGGATCTTCGTGGAGCCGGTGCGATGGGTGTACCGCAGTGTGCTGACACCGATCGGGCACGCCGTGCGTGATGCGGTGCTGCGGCCCGCCGCCCGTGCGGCGCGCAGCGTGGGGCGGGCCACGCGGCAGGCGCTCGCCTCCGCCCGCGAGTCCGTCCGGCAGGCCCGCGCCGACTTCCGCCGGATGCTCTTCGGCGAGCCCCGGAAGCCCCTGCTCACGGACCGCGGGGAACCTCCCGCGCGGCAGGCACGTACTCTTGGTAGCAGTACGACCGCTCTCACGAAGGACTGAACGACACTGGGCAAGCGACAGCCCGTAGGCCCGCCGCCCGCACCCGCGGTGCAGCGCATCCGACTGCGCTACACCAAGCGCGGCCGCCTCCGGTTCACCAGCCACCGTGACTTCCAGCGCGCCTTCGAGCGTGCGCTGCGCCGTGCCGAGGTGCCGATGGCGTACTCGGCGGGGTTCACGCCGCACCCGAAGGTGTCGTACGCCAATGCCGCACCCACCGGCACGGGCAGTGAGGCGGAGTATCTGGAGATCGCCCTGACCGAGCCGCGCGACCCCGAGCGGCTCCGGATCCTCCTCGACGAGTCGCTGCCCGCCGGGCTCGACATCGTCGAGGCGGTCGAGGCCCGCACCTCGGGGCTCGCCGACCGGCTCACGGCCTCCGTGTGGGAGCTGCGGCTGGACGGCGTCGACCCCGAGGAGGCCCGCCGCGCGGTGGACGCCTTCAAGGCGGCCGAGACCGTAGAGGTCCAGCGGCTCACCAAGAACGGCGTGCGAACCTTCGACGCCCGTTCCGCGGTCGCCGGTCTGGAATGCGTGGAGACGCACTCCGCGCACTCCTCGCAGGCTGATAGGCCGAGCGACCAGCCCTGTGCGATACTGCGGCTGGTTGTTCGGCACGTGACGCCTGCCGTACGACCTGACGACGTCCTGTCCGGTCTTCGCGCCGTGGCCGACCTGGCGCCGCCGGTCCCCGCAGCGGTGACCAGGCTGGCGCAGGGGCTGTTCGATGAAGAGACCGGCACGGTGACCGACCCGCTCGCGCCCGACCGCGAGGCAGTGACGGCCCGCTCGACGGCCGATCCCACTGCCACCGCGACGGCGCCGGCGTAAGGAAGGTTCCGCGAAGGGACGCACGTCGTAGCGCCGCCCTCGAACTCGGGAGCCACCTGGGTCGGGCAGCGCACCGACCAGAAGACTTTCGCCAGGCCGTACGCATTCGGCGTACGGAACCGGCGAGACAGGACACAGAGAGCTCCCGAGCGGCGCCCGCGCCCCGGACGGCGGCACCGCGCAACGCGCGAGCCGCGGACGTCACCGGCAGTTGCCGGACCAGGTGCGGCGCCCGGGAGCCTGACGGGAGAAACGCCCGCATGCTCGAACCGACCGAGCCCACCCAGGGCTCCGAATCCACCACTCCCAGCGACACCCTGCCGCCCCGTAGGCGCCGGCGTGCCGCTTCCCGCCCGGCGGGACCGCCCGCCGGGACCTCCGAGACGGCGGCCGAGACGGCCGAAGTGGTCACGCCGGCCATACCGTCCGCCGACCCCGCCGAGCCCAAGGCTTCCGAGGCGAAGAGCACCAAGGACAACGAGGACACCAAGGACACCAAGCACACGGCCGCGGACACGCAGGCCGCTGCCGGTGCCGGTGCCGACGAGGCGCAGGCGGAGGCCGCTCCGCGCCGCCGTCGCCGGGTGGTCCGGCGCGCCTCCGCACCCGCCGGAGCGCCGGCGTCCGCCGAGGTGGCCGAGACCGTCATCCCGGCCGCGCCCGCAGCGACCGCCGCGAGCGATGAGGCGGCGACTGCATCTGCGGACGCCGAGGAGAAGGAAGAGACGAGCGAGCTCGAAGAGGGCGAGGGGACCGCCGAGGCGGCCGAGTCCTCCGAGTCCTCCGAGCCCGCCGAGCCCGCCGAGAGCGCCGAGTCCTCCGAGCCCGCCGAGAGCGCCGAGTCCGCCGAGAGCGTCGAGAGCGCCGAGTCCGCCGTGTCCTCGGAGGAGGCCGCGCCGCGTCGCGCCCGTCGCCGGGTGACGCGGAGTGTGACCACGCCGCAGGCGACGGCGACCGCGCCGGCGGATTCCGCCGAGACCGCACAGCCCGCTGAGACGGCTCAGGCCGCCAAGACCGCCGATGAAGCGAAGCCCGCCGAGGCAGAGGAAGCCGCCGTGGCCGCAGAGACCGGCGAATCCGCCGGCACCCCCGAAATCGCCGAGGACGCCGCTCCTCGCCGGACGCGCCGCCGGTCCTCCCGCCGCGCCTCCGCCCCCGCCGCCGAGCAGGCCATGGCCTCCGAGAACACCGAAGAGGCCACTGACGGCAGCGAAGCCTCCGAAGAGAGCGTCGAAGAGAGCACCGCCGCGCAGGTCTCCGAGCCCGCCGCCGAGACCGCCGAAGCCTCCGAGGCGGGCGACGCCGCGCCCCGCAAGCGCCGCCGGGTGGTCCGCAAGCCGCCCGCCGGGTTCGCCGCTCCGGCGCAGCCCGCCCCGGCCGCCGTTCCCGCCGCCGAGCCGGAGGACTCCGGCAGCGGAAGCAGGCCGCCGAGGCGCCCCGTGCAGCCCCCGGTCGCGGTGTTCCAGCCGCCGGTGTTCACCGAGCCCAAGTTCCAGACCCCGGAGCGGGCCGCGGCCGAAGCGGCCGCCGAGGCCGCGGGCGCGGATGAGCCCGAGGAGATCGAGGAGTTCCCGGAGGAGCGGCCCGCCGGTTCGCGCCGCAGGCGCCGCCGCCGGGGCGGTTCCGAGGAGCCCGAGGCCGCACCGGCCGCCGACACGGTGGAGACGGAGGAGGCCGACGAGTCCGCCGAGGACCACGCGGACACCGAGGACCACGACGACAGCGAGACCGGCGGTTCGCGCCGGCGCCGTCGCCGCGGCGGCCGTCGCCGCCGGCGGGGCGAGTCCGCCGAGGGCGACAGCGGCGAGGCCGGGGACACCGGCACCGAGCGGGCCGCCGCCGAGCAGGCCGCCCAGGACGCCGAGGACATCGCCGAGCAGGCGGAGGAGGACGCCGAGGCGTCCGCCGAGAAGGCTGAGAAGGGCGACGAGGGTACGGAGAGCCGCGAGGAGCGGGAGGGCGCCGCCGCCCAGACCGGGTCCAGCAGCAGCCGTCGCCGCCGTCGCCGTCGTCGCCGGGCGGGTGACGCCAGCGTCGAGACCGAGCCGTCCGCGGACGACCCGGAGCGCACGGTCGTCAAGGTCCGTGAGCCGCGCCCCAGGACCGAGCCGTCCGACGAGGTGCAGTCCATCAAGGGCTCGACCCGTCTGGAGGCCAAGAAGCAGCGCCGCCGCGAGGGCCGCGAGCAGGGCCGCCGCCGGGTGCCGATCATCACCGAGGCGGAGTTCCTGGCCCGCCGCGAGGCCGTCGAGCGGGTCATGGTCGTGCGGCAGCACGGCGACCGCACCCAGATCGGCGTCCTCGAGGACAACGTGCTCGTCGAGCACTACGTCAACAAGGAGCAGGCGGTCTCGTACGTCGGGAACGTCTACCTCGGCAAGGTGCAGAACGTGCTGCCGTCGATGGAGGCCGCCTTCATCGACATCGGCAAGGGCCGCAACGCCGTGCTCTACGCCGGTGAGGTCAACTTCGAGGCGCTGGGCATGGCCAACGGGCCGCGCCGCATCGAGTCCGCCCTGAAGTCCGGCCAGTCGGTGCTCGTCCAGGTGACGAAGGACCCGATCGGCCACAAGGGCGCGCGTCTGACCAGCCAGGTCTCCCTCCCCGGGCGCTACCTCGTGTACGTGCCCGAGGGGTCGATGACCGGCATCAGCCGCAAGCTGCCCGACACCGAGCGGTCCCGGCTGAAGACCATCCTCAAGAAGATCGTCCCCGAGGACGCGGGTGTCATCGTGCGCACCGCCGCCGAGGGCGCGAGCGAGGAGGAGCTGCGCCGGGACGTCGAGCGGCTGCAGGCGCAGTGGGAGGACATCCAGAAGAAGGCCAAGAACGGCAACGCCCCGACGCTGCTGTACGGCGAGCCCGACATGACCGTCCGGGTCGTGCGGGACATCTTCAACGAGGACTTCTCCAAGGTCATCGTCAGCGGCGACGAGGCGTGGGAGACCATCCACGGGTACGTCTCGCACGTGGCCCCGGACCTGGTCGGCCGGCTGCAGAAGTGGACCAGCGACGTCGACGTCTTCGCCACGTACCGGATCGACGAGCAGCTCGCCAAGGCGCTGGACCGCAAGGTCTGGCTGCCGAGCGGCGGCTCGCTGGTGATCGACCGGACCGAGGCGATGGTCGTCATCGACGTCAACACCGGCAAGTTCACCGGCCAGGGCGGCAACCTCGAGGAGACGGTCACCAGGAACAACCTGGAGGCGGCCGAGGAGATCGTGCGCCAGCTGCGGCTGCGCGACCTCGGCGGCATCATCGTGATCGACTTCATCGACATGGTGCTGGAGTCCAACCGGGACCTGGTGCTGCGCCGCCTGCTGGAGTGCCTGGGCCGGGACCGTACGAAGCACCAGGTCGCCGAGGTGACCTCGCTGGGCCTGGTGCAGATGACCCGCAAGCGGGTCGGCCAGGGCCTGCTGGAGTCGTTCTCGGAGACCTGCGTCCACTGCAACGGCCGCGGCGTCATCGTCCACCTCGACCAGCCGGCCGGGACCGGTGGCGGCGGCAAACGCCGCAAGCGTGCCCGTGCCGGTGCCGCCGAGCAGCCCGTCGAGGCGGCCGTGGCCGTGGAGACGGCCGAGCAGGAGGCGGAGCAGGAGTCGGAGGCCGAGGTCGTGGCGGAGGTCGCCGAGCCCGCCGCGCTCCCGGAGCCCGCCTTCACCCCGGACGAGGAGCTGTACGGCAGCGCTGCCGAGGCGGAGGCCGCAGCGAGCCGCGGACGCGGCCGTCGCCGGGCGAGCCGCCGGGCCTCCGCGCCCGCGGGCGCGCCCAAGGCCGACGAGGCCAAGGGCAAGGCGAAGCAGGGCAGGGGCAAGCAGGAGAAGGCCCAGCAGGAGGAGGCCGCGGCCGCCGAGCCCGCCGGGGCGCCGACGGCTCAGGACGTGACGCCCGCCGAGGAGGCGGAGCGCCCCGTGCAGCCCGAGTCGGCCGCCGAGGCGCTGGCCGAGCCGGCCGCCGTGGAGGACGCGGTGGTGGGCGCTCGGGAGGAGGCCAAGGCCCCGTCGGCCGAGGAGGCCGCTCCCAAGGGCCGTACGCGCCGCCGGGTCACCCGCAAGGTGACCGCGCCTGCCGGTTCCCCGGCGGGAGCGGAGCCCGCGGTGGTGACCGTCGCCGAGACCGCCGCGGCGAGCGCACCGGCGCCCGAGGCGCAGCCGGAGGGGACCCCGGCGGCCGCCGAGGCGCCCGAGCCCGCCGCTCCGGCCCGCCCGCGCCGCCGTGCGGTGCGCAAGCCGACCACGCCCACCGCGTCCGAGGAGGCGGCCGTGGTCGTCCTCCCGGCGGCCCCGGCCGAGGAGCCGGCCCCCGCCGGGACGCAGGCCGGGAAGGCTGCCGAGCAGCCCTCCGAGGTCCCGGCCGAGGCGCCTGCCGAGGCGGGCGCGGAGGCAGGCACCGAGGCGGGAGCCGAGGAGGAGGCCGCGCCGGCCAGGAAGACCGCCCGCAAGGCGGCCAAGAAGGCCACGGCGAAGAAGGCCGCGACGAAGAAGACGGCGGCCAAGAAGACCGCCGCCAAGAAGACGACGGCCAAGAAGGCGGCCAAGACCACCAAGTCGGCCGCGAAGAAGACGACGTCGAAGAAGACCGCGGCCGCCTCCCAGCAGCCGCCGTCGTCCTCGGTCACGGCCGTGACCGAAGAGGACTGAGCGGGCGTCTACCCTGTGTGGTCCTGTCCCCCGCGGACAGGACCACACCCTTTTCGCCCGCACGGCGGCCGGCCGTGCGGCACACCCGCCCGCCCGCACCCACCGTGCGCCGCCGAGACCCGATCCCCCGACATCCCCCCGACTCGGCGGAACCCGGGGAACGTAAGGAGAATGACCGCGATGATAGGCCTCGTGCTTGCGGCCGGCGCCGGACGGCGTCTGCGCCCCTACACCGACACCCTGCCCAAGGCGCTGGTGCCTGTGGGTGCGGAGGACGGGCCGGAGCCCGTCACCGTCCTGGACCTGACGCTCGCCAACTTCGCGGAGGTCGGTCTGACCGAGGCCGCGATCATCGTCGGCTACCGCAAGGAGGCCGTCTACGAGCGCAAGG
>NZ_BAAAGU010000036.1:0-78027 GCF_039524635.1 Streptomyces thermocarboxydovorans
CCAGCGGTCCGTGACCACCCGATCGAGACTCCCGTTCGAAACGCATCCCTCAAGATCGGAACGACAACAGCCTCTGACTGTGGTTCCGACCTGACATGGGTGGTGCAGGGGTGGGACACGGGTGGTGCGTGCCACCTTTGTAGTGAGCGGTGAACTGCCGTGGAAGGCAAGGGGATCGGCGGATTTCCGGTGCGTGCGGGGAAAGGATCGCGTGCGGGGTAGGGATGGTGCATGCGTATCGCCGTCACGATCTTCCTCACCGACGAGACCATCACCCCCGTCCGGCTCGCGCGTGAGCTGGAGCAGCGCGGGTTCGCGGGCCTGTATCTGCCGGAGCACACCCATATCCCGGTGGAGCGGACCACGCCGTTCCCGGGCGGCGGGGAGCTGCCGCGCGAGTACGGCCGCTGTCTGGACCCCTTCGTCGCGCTCGGTCAGGCCGCCGCGGTCACCGAGCGGCTCGGGCTCGGCACCGGCATCACCCTGGTGGCCCAGCACGACCCGATCGTCCTGGCCAAGCAGATCGCCACCGTGGACCACCTGTCCGGCGGACGCCTCACCCTCGGCGTCGGCTTCGGCTGGAACGTCGAGGAGGCCGCCGACCACGGCGTCGACTGGCCCACCCGGCGTGCGCTGGTGCGCGACCGGATGGCCCTGATGCGGGCGCTGTGGGCCGACGAACCCACCGCCTACGAGGGCGAGTTCTGCAGTGTCCGGGCCAGCCACGCTCACCCCAAGCCGGTGCAGCGGCCGCGCGGCCCGGTGACCGGCCCGCGCACCCTGGTCGGCGGGACGGCCGGCCCGAAGCTCTTCGCCCACATCTGCGAGTACGCCGACGGCTGGCTCCCCATCGGCGGCCGGGGCCTGTCCGAGTCCCTGCCGAAGCTGCGCGCCGCCTGGGCCGACGCGGGCCGCGACCCGGACGCCCTCCAGGTCGTCCCCTACGCCGTCCACCCGAACCCGGGCAAGCTCGCCCACTACGCCGACCTCGGCATCGAGGAGGTCGTGGTCCAGCTGCCGTCGGCGGGGGAGAGCGAGGTACTCAAGGCGCTGGAGGCGTACGAGCAGTACATCGCAGGCCGGTGAGCGTTTCCGGCGGCGGCAGCCAGCCGGTCACTGGTCGGGTCACGTCCAGACGTTCAGCTCGGCCGTCCGGTGACCCTGCCCCGACGCTGACAGCTGGACCCTGTACCACAGCGCTGAGTTCGGCCAACTGATGGACGTATTGCCATGCATCGTCGCGGACGCGCGCTTCGCTGCCGCCGTGCCGCGCTGTTCGACGAAGGCGAGGCGGAGCGCGGCGCCGCCGCGGCCCACCAGGCACTCGACGACGCCGCCCGCACCGACTCCACCCTCGTCGCCTCCCGCCTCAACACCCTGCTCGACGCCGCCCGCCCGTACGGGACCGCCGCGGTCGACGAGGTGAGGACCCGGGCGACCGAGCTCACCGCCGCCCGCCCGACCACGATCGCCGCCTGAGACCATCGAGCCCATGGGCAAGCACCGCCGACCCGGCCCCCCGAACCAGCCGTCCCGCGCCGTCCCACGCGTGAACGCCGACGACCCGCTCGCCGCGTACAACAAGCGCCGCCTCTCGCCGATGGACGTGCACCGCCGGCACCGCCCCCTCCACGGCGGCGCCGGCCACCTCCGGCCGGACGAGCCGAGGGCGCTGGAGGAGTGGAACGGATTCTCGTACGAGCCCGCGGGTACCGCCGCGAACCTCGCGGAGGCCCAGCGGTGGGTCAACGAACAGACGACCGACACGACCGGCGGCCCGGCCGAGGAACATCGGAACAGCGATTAGCGGTAGCAGTGATTCCGCTTCCGGGTCCCGCTCCCGAAGCTGCCGCCAAGTGACGAGCAGCTGTGCGTGACGGTCGTTGCGGACGGTGATTCTCATAAATGACCATCTGTGAGAGTTCTGCGAGAGCCCCCGAAGCGATCACGTTTCCGCAGGTCGCCACTCGCAAAAGTCCTCTCGAAACCGGCGTGTTGTGCGAGGCAGTCCTGAGAGACCGCCGTCATGGACCCTCGAAGGCCAGGTCGCCGCGGCGGCCAAGGGCAACCACGGCGCGGGCGCGGTGCTGCTGACCGCCTTCCTGCTCTGGATCACCCTGCACCGCCACCGCCCGGCCGCCCTGGCCGCCGCCGGTCCGACCTGCGCCCTGGGCCTCGGCTGGCTGGCCTTCCACTGACGAAGCCCGCAGAGTGGCCAGTGCGGCCTTGCGCGAGTGGCCGGAAGCGGTACGGAGCGTTCATGCCCGTCGGATCAGGGCGATCGTATGCTCGGAGGATGACGAATGCCGCGACCTCCGGATCCGGACCCACCGAGAACTCCCTGCGTCGAGCCCTGAAACGGGCCCGGGACGGGGTCTCGCTCGACGTGGCCGAGGCGGCGGTGCTGCTCCAGGCCCGGGGCGAGCATCTGGAGGACCTGTCGGCCTCGGCCGCCCGGGTGCGGGACGCGGGCCTTCAGGCGGCCGGGCGGCCCGGCGTCATCACGTACTCCAAGAGCGTCTTCATCCCGCTGACCCGGCTGTGCCGGGACAAGTGCCACTACTGCACCTTCGTCACCGTGCCCGGCAAGCTGCGCCGCGCCGGCCACGGGATGTTCATGTCGCCGGACGAGGTGCTGGACATCGCCCGCAAGGGTGCCGCCCTCGGCTGCAAGGAAGCCCTCATCACCCTCGGCGACAAGCCGGAGGACCGCTGGCCTCAGGCGCGCGAGTGGCTGGACGCGCACGGCTACGACGACACCCTCGCCTACGTCCGTGCCGTCTCCGTCCGCATCCTGGAGGAGACCGGTCTGCTGCCGCACCTCAATCCCGGCGTGCTGACCTGGACCGACTTCCAGCGGCTCAAGCCGGTCGCGCCCTCCATGGGCATGATGCTGGAGACCACCGCGACCCGCCTGTGGTCCGAGCCCGGCGGCCCCCACTACGGCTCCCCGGACAAGGAGCCCGCCGTGCGCCTGCGGGTGCTGGAGGACGCCGGCCGCTCCTCGGTCCCCTTCACCTCCGGCATCCTCATCGGCATCGGCGAGACCTACGAGGAGCGCGCCGAGTCGCTGTTCGCGCTGCGCCGGATCGCCCGGACCTACCACGGCATCCAGGAGCTGATCATCCAGAACTTCCGCGCCAAGCCGGACACCGCGATGCGCGGCATGCCGGACGCGGAACTCGACGAGCTGGTCGCCACCGTCGCCGTCGCCCGGCATGTGCTCGGCCCGTCCGCCTGCCTCCAGGCGCCGCCGAACCTGGTCGACGCCGAGTACGAGCGGCTGATAGCGGCCGGCATCGACGACTGGGGCGGCGTCTCCCCGCTCACCATCGACCACGTCAACCCCGAACGGCCCTGGCCGCAGATCGAGGAGCTGGCCGCGCGGTCCGCGGCGGCCGGCTTCGAACTGCGTGAACGCCTCTGCGTCTACCCGGAGTTCGTGCGGCGCGGCGAGCCCTGGCTGGACCCGCGGCTGCGCCCGCACGTGGCGGCGCTCGCCGACCCGGAAACCGGTCTGGCCCGCCCGGACGCGCAGCCGAGGGGGCTGCCCTGGCAGGAGCCGGACGAGGCGTTCACCGCCACCGGCCGCACCGACCTGCACCGCACCATCGACACCGAGGGCCGCAGCGCCGACCGCCGCGACGACTTCGACGAGGTGTACGGCGACTGGGGCGCCCTGCGCGAGGCGGCCGCCCCCGGCATGGCACCCGAGCGCATCGACACCGACGTCCGCCAGGCGCTGGCGACGGCCGCCGACGACCCGACCCGGCTCACCGACGCCGAGGCGCTCGCCCTGCTGCACGCCGACGGCCCGGCGCTGGACGCGCTGTGCCGGATCGCCGACGACGTCCGGAAATCGGCGGTCGGTGACGACGTGACGTACATCGTCACCCGCAACATCAACTTCACCAACGTCTGCTACACCGGCTGCCGCTTCTGCGCCTTCGCCCAGCGCCGCACCGACGCCGACGCCTACACGCTGTCGCTGGAGCAGGTGGCGGACCGGGCCCAGCAGGCCTGGGACGTGGGCGCGGTCGAGGTGTGCATGCAGGGCGGCATCCACCCCGACCTGCCCGGCACCGCCTACTTCGACCTGGCGAAGGCGGTGAAGGACCGCGTCCCCGGCATCCATGTGCACGCCTTCTCGCCCATGGAGGTGGTCAACGGCGCCACCCGCACCGGCCTGTCCATCCGCGAGTGGCTGACGGCGGCGAAGGAGGCGGGCCTGGACACCATCCCGGGCACGGCGGCGGAGATCCTCGACGACGAGGTCCGCTGGATCCTCACCAAGGGCAAGCTGCCGGCGTCGACCTGGATCGAGGTCGTCGAGACCGCCCACGAGC
Organism: Streptomyces thermocarboxydovorans; assembly: GCF_039524635.1. Lineage (NCBI taxonomy): Bacteria > Bacillati > Actinomycetota > Actinomycetes > Kitasatosporales > Streptomycetaceae > Streptomyces > Streptomyces thermocarboxydovorans. The sequence continues at coordinate 4,347 of NZ_BAAAGU010000036.1, forward strand.
TGGGCATCCGCTCCTCCTCCACGATGATGTACGGCCATGTGGACCAGCCCCGCCACTGGCTGCGCCACCTGCGGACCCTCGCCGGGATCCAGCAGCGGACCGGGGGCTTCACGGAGTTCGTCACCCTGCCCTTCGTACACACCAACGCCCCCGTGTACCTGGCCGGCATCGCCCGCCCCGGCCCGACGGTCCGCGACAACCGCGCGGTGACGGCGATGGCCCGGCTGCTCCTCCACCCGCACATCCCCAACATCCAGACGAGCTGGGTCAAACTGGGCGCCGAGGGTGCCGCGGAGATGCTCCGCTCCGGCGCCAACGACCTGGGCGGCACGCTGATGGAGGAGACGATCTCCCGGATGGCGGGCTCCTCCTACGGCTCCTACAAGTCGGTCAAGGACCTGATCGCGGTGGCCCGCGCGGCCGGCCGCCCGGCGCGGCCCCGCACCACCCTCTACGGCGAGGTCCCCGAGGAGCGCCGCAGGGCGGCCGAGGCCTCGGACGGGCACCTGCCCGAGCTGCTGCCGGTGCTGGACTGACCAGGCCGGACCGGGGGAGGGGGGCGGGCAGGAAACAGGGGATCGGGCTGGCAGGAAGCAGGGGATCGGGCTGGCAGGAAGCAGGGGCTCGGGCTGGCAGTAGGATGATCCGACCCCCCTCGCGGGGGGTCGGACTGTGCCCGACCGAGGAGATGCGTACCGGTGTCTGCCCGACTTCCCTCGTGGGCCTGGGTGACCGGGCTGACCACGGGGGCGATCGCCGTGGTGGCCGTCCTGGCCGTGCAGGCGGACCAGGGGACCAAGCCCACCGCGTCCGCGACCCGGCCCAGCGCGTCGGCGACGGCGGACGCGAAACCGCCGTCCAAGCCGGAGGAGCCGCCCGCCGTGCCCGCCGGCTCCGGCACCGGCCGCCGCATCGTCTACTCCCTCGGCGACCAGCGGGTCTGGCTGGTCGACGCCAGCGACACCCCCCGCCGCACCTTCAAGGTGTGGCCCGGCACGGTCACCCCGGACCCCGGCACCTACACCATCGGCACCCGCACCGAGGCCACCACCGGCAGCGACGGCGTCGAGGTCGAGCACATCATGTACTTCGCCGTGAAGTCCGGCGTCTCGGTCGCCTTCTCCAACGCCGTCGACGGCTCCTCGCCCCCGCCGGCCGCCTCCGGCACCAAGACCGGCGGCATCCGGGTCGGCAAGGCCGACGGCAAGGCGCTGTGGGCCTTCGGCACGGCGGGGACCACGGTCCGCGTGGTCGAGTAGCCGAGCAGGCGAGCGGTGGAGTACCGGGCGGGGTCAGCCGGAGGAGTCCCCAAGGAGACCAGCGCCATGTAGAGGGCGACGGACGCGGTGAGCAGGGTCGCGGCCAGGGGCAGCGCCCCGCGAGAGGCAGCAGCAGTCGGCATGTCACCTTCCCTTCCCGCCTCCCCCCGCACCTCAACCGCCCGACGAGCGATCCTGAGCCACAATGGGTCACGTCAACTTCACGGTGCGGAAGGGGTGTTCGGTGGCGGATGCACAGCTGTCGATGCAGCAGCTGGTCCAGCGGCGCAGAAGCGCCGCCCTCGTCGCCCGCAGCGCCGAACGCGAGTCGTTCCGGGCCAACTTCGACATCCCGCCCGGGGACGCCCGCCACCGCTTCCTGTTCCATGTGCACGGCACCACGGGCATCGGAAAGACCTACCTCATCGGCGAGTTCGAACAGATCGCCCGCGAGCGGGGCGCGCTCACGGCCTGCGTCGACGACCGCGCGGCGAGCAGCGTCCCGGAGGCGCTCGCGGTCATCAGCCGTCAGTTCGCCGAGCAGGGACGGCGGCTGAAGGAGCTGGAGCGCCTCCTCGAAGCCCACCGCGAGCGGCGGCACGAGGCGGAGACCGCCGCCCTCGCCGCCCTCGACCCCGCCCCAGGCGGCCCCTCCGCCGGCAGCATGACCGTGGCCCGCGCCGGGCTCGTCGGTCTGGGCCTCGTCCCGGGCATCGGCGCCTTCACCGGCGCGATCGACCCCACCCAGCTCGCCCAGGGCGCCGACCGGCTGCGCTCCGGCCTGCGGGCACGCTGACCCGCCCAGGACGCCCCCGGCTGGGCGCCCCGGACGTACCCGCCGAACACCACCGGCCCCTTCCCCGGCGTCCCCGCGGGCGCCACCGCCTCCGGGACGGCCGGCGCGCCCTGGTCGTCGTACCCGCCCCCGCCGCCCTACCCCCCGGCGCATCCGCCGTACCCGGTCACCGCGCCCCGCACCGACGAGCCGGCCGTGGACCTCGCGCCCCGGGTCGTCGCGCGCGCCCACCGCAGCCGGGCCGTCGCACGCGCCGTTCGCGGGGAGTACGCCGCGGCGGTCGGCGACCTCGACCGCGCGCTCGCCCTCACCCCCGACGACCCCGGCTGCCTCTCCTTGCGCGGCGAGTACCTCCGCACGCTGGGCCACCACGACAAGGCCCTGCGGGACCTGCAGCGGGCGGTGACGCTGGACCCCGCGCACGACTACGCGTGGGCCTCCCTGGGTGCCACCCGTCTCGCCCTCGGCGACCCGGACGCCGCGCTCGCCGCCCTCGACCGCGCGCTCGGCCTGAAGTCCGACTACCCGTGGGCCCTGATCCGCCGCGCCCGCGTCTGGCGCGCCCTCGGCGACCCCGGCCGCCAGCTGGCCGACCTCGACCGCGCCGTCGGCCTCCAGCCCGACTCGCCCTGGGCTCACTGCGAACGCGGGGACGCGCTCCGCGCCGCCGGCCGCCACGAGGAGGCCCTGGCCGCCTACGACCGCGCCCTCGCCCTCGACCCCGAGTACGCCTCGGCGTACGCGAGCAGGGGAGTGACCCGGCATCACCTGGGCCGTTCCGCCGAGGCGCTGGCCGACCTCGACCGGGCCCTGCAGCTGAAACCGCACTACGAGTGGGCCCGGGTCCAGCGGGAGGCGATCAGCGTCCCCGGCGAGGAACCACCCGCGGAACCACCTCCTCCGCCATCGGCCTGAACGCCCCCTCAGCAGCACCTCCGCATTCGATTAGAGTGCTGGGCGTCGTACGTATGGACGGTGCCTGGGAGGTCTGGGTGGGTGCCACTGCCGGGCCCGTGTGGGGCCGTCGCGAGCAGCAGGACTTCCGCAGCCGGGTGCGCGGGACGCTCCTCGGAGTGGCGGTCGGCGATGCGCTCGGCGCGCCCGTGGACGGGATGAGCGTCGCGGCGATCCGCGAGGCGCACGGCGCCGAGGGCCTCGTGGACATGGTCCCCGCGTACGGGCGCCGGGGCGCCGTCACCCACCACACCCAGCTGACCCTGTACTCCGTGGACGGTCTGATCCGCGCCCAGGTGCGCCGCGACACCGGCGCCTGGCATCCGCCGACCGATCTGCACCGGGCCTATCTGCGCTGGGCCACCACCCAGCGCGACTGGGGCCCGGACGAGCGCCGCAAGGAGGACGGCTGGCTGGCCCGCGAGGAGTGGCTGTACGCCCGCCGCGACCCGGCCCGCGCGCTGCTGGTCGGCCTCGGCGACGACACCATGGGCACCCCGGACGCGCCGAAGAACCCCGGCGAGGCCGGCCCGGAGGCGGCGGCCCGTTCCGCGCCGTTCGGTCTGCTCGTCGGCTGGGAGCCCCAGCTGGTGGCCCAGCTGGCCGTGGAGTGCGCCGCCCAGACCCACGGCCACCCGGTCGCCTGCCTCGCGGCGGCCGCGTACGCGGTGACCGTGCACGCGCTGGCCCGCGGCGAGAACCTGGACGCGGCGGTGCAGCAGACCCTCGCCCTGCTGGCCACCCGCCCCGGCCACCAGCCGGTCTCCGACGCGCTGCAGCAGGCGCTGGGCGCGGTGCGGCAGGGCATGCCCACCCCGGAGCGGGTGAGCGGTCTGATCGGCGCCGGAACCGCGGAGGGCGTCGTGTCCGCCGCCGTCTACTGCACCCTGGTCGGCCAGGACGTCCGGCGCTCGCTGTGCCTGTCCGTCAACCACGACGGGCCCTCCGCCGCGACCGGCGCCCTCACCGGCGGTCTGCTCGGCGCCCTGCACGGCGAGACGGCCCTGCCCCCGGCCTGGCTGGCCGAGCTGGAGGGCCGCCCCACCATCCTGGAACTCGCCGACGACTTCGCCATGGAGATGACCCAGGGCCCCGCCCTCCACAGCCCCGCCGCCTCCTCCCCGGCCTGGCTCGCCCGCTACCCCCGCGGCGCCTGACCGGCACCCCGGCCCGCAGCGGACGCAGCCGGCGTCCGCCGGGCCGCATCCCGGGCAAGGGGCCGCCCCCGAGGGCGTCCGGAAACCGGGCGGCGGTGCGCGCCGCCCGCTCCGCGGCGTCCGGCAGCCGGCCGAAGGCGAAGTACGGGTCCGGGCTGCCCTTCGGCGGGAGCGGGGACAGGCCCTCGTACCGGTAGCCGTACTGCTCGGCGACGCAGGCGAACGCGGCGAAGGCGCGCCAGGAGCCCCGCGGATTCCGGGCGTCGAACCGCTCGGCACCCCGCGCGCTCTCCCGCAGCAGCGCGGACAGCTGCGCCCGCAGCACCACATGCCCCCCGGAGCCGGCCGGACCGCGCGAACGCCGCGCCGTCAGCGCAGCTCCTCCGGGCAGGGTGTGCCGCGCGGCAGGGTGTACGGGGCGGCCAGCCGGTAGGTGCCCGGCTTGGGCGCCAGCAGCACCGTCCAGCGGTCGCCGTTGGCGTCCTCCTCCGTCTCCATCAGACAGCCGTTGACGTTCTCGAACGTCCTCGGCTCACCCTCCGGGCGGTTCTTGGAGACCTCCGTCTCCTGCGGGGGCTCCAGCTTCCTGCCCTCCTCGTCGACGATGCTCAGCCACGGCGAGTACGGGATGCGCACCAGGATCCGCCCGGCCTTCTCCACCCGCATCGTCATCTCGCCCTGCTCGGCCCGCTCCACCACCGCGTTCGGCTCCGCCAGCGGCGTCGGATCGATCACCTCGAACAGCTGCCAGTTGGCGTCGCCCCAGATCTGCTTCAGATACGGCAGCCCCCGCTGCACCAGCTGCCGCTCCCGCTGGCCGCCGTCGCCGTCCGGCTCGTCCTTCGGCAGGACCACGTAGTGCACGGCCCAGCGCTTGAGCCACTCGTGGTAGTTCGCCGAGTTGAGGGTGTCGTCGTAGAACAGCGGGTTGCGTTCCATGTCCGCCTGGCGGTTCCAGCCGCGCGCCAGGTTGACGTACGGGGCGAGCGCGGACGCCTCCCGGTGCGAGCGCGCCGGGACGACCTCCACCCGGCCCCGCTCGGCGCCGACCTCCTGCAGCTCGTTCACCAGCGGCGCCAGCTCACGCGCCCAGGAGGCGGCCGGGGTGGTGTGCACGATGTCGTCGACCGACTTGAAGCCGATCCACCCGACGAAGGCGGCGAACGCCACCACGATCGTGTACCACTTGCGGGACTTCGGCACCGTGTAGGGCAGCGCGGCCACCAGCACCACGCCCGCGAACAGCATCGCCAGCCGGGTGATGTTGGACCCGATCTGCGAGCTGATGAGCCACACCAGCACGACCCCGAGCCCGTACACCGCCGCCGTCAGCCGGACCGTCCGCCACCCCCGCGGCACCACCAGGTACACCACGATCGACAACGCCAGGGGGATGATCACCGAGCCGAAGATCATCGGCTGCGTCCCCGAGAACGGGAACAGCCACGCCGACAGCGCCACCACCGCACTCGGCGCCAGACCCAGGGCCCACGCCCCCGGCCGCCGCTTCTGCAGGAACAGCGCCACCGCCACCAGACCCACGAACAGCCCCGCCACCGGCGAGGCCATCGTCGCGAGCGCCGCCAGCGGGGCCGCGCACAGCGCCTTCGCCCAGCGCTTGTACCGCCACTTGTGCGGCCAGCAGAACACCACCGCGACCGCGCCCAGCGCGAACATCGTGCCCAGGCCGAACGTCACCCGCCCCGAGGCGGCATTGCACAGCAGCGCGAACACCCCGGCCAGCGCCGCCCACAGGGGATTGCGGACCGCCCGGCTGCGCATCAGCATCAGCGTCAGCAGCCCCGCCGAGGCGGTCCCGGCGATCATCATGGTCGTCCGCACACCGAGCAGCGACATCAGGTACGGCGACACCACGCTGTACGACACCGGGTGCATCCCGCCGTACCAGGCGAGGTTGTACGCCCGGTCCGGATGCCGGCCGACGAACTCCGCCCAGGCGTCCTGCGCCGCGAGGTCCCCGCCACTGTTGGCGAACGTGAAGAACCAGACGATGTGCAGCACTCCGGCGAGCCCGGTGACCGACAGCACGGGGTGCCGCAGCATGCGGGCACGCAACGCGAGGAACGCGGCCCGGGAACGGGAGCCGCGGGCAGCTTCCCCGGTCACGGAAGGGGCGTCGTCGGCGGGCCGCCCCGAAGCCTCACGCTCACGCTCCGGGACGGTTCTGTCCGGTGCGCCCCCGTCCACCGCGGAGTCCCGTTCGTCCACGCCTATTCGCGGACCGTCAGGCCCCTGCCCGGGTTCCGGTCGTCCGGTGCCCGGACCGGAGTCGTCGGCGTGTGTCGGCTCCGCTGTGGCCACCTGAAGGCACTCCCCGTGTCCCGTCTTCCGTATCGGCTGCCGCGTGTCGTCCGCAGCCGTTCCCACTGCGTCCGGTCGCCCGCGACCTGCCCGTTTCGTGACGCTAGCAGACCCCCTGCCGGCCGTCGTCCGCGACGGGCGACGGCCGGCAGCGGGAGAGCGCAGGTCACAGCGTGGATCAGGCGATGCGCGTCAGCTTGTCCGTGAAGCCGGGCTCCACGAGATCCTCCTTCAGGGCCACCGGCACCTTCACCGCGCTGCTCGACCCGTCACCGACGGTCAGCGTGCCGACCTCGGTGCCGGCCTCGGCGCTGTGCGGCACGGAGCCGGGGGCGAAGGACATCCTCACCTTCAGGCCCGCCCAGCCGACGGAGGAGACGTCCTTGGTGACCACGACCGGCGTACGGCCGCCGAGCTGGTCGTCCACATAGCCGACCACTGTGCCCTTCTTCACGACCTTCGCCGAGATCAGCGCGTCCTCGGCGGCCTCCAGCGCCGTCTGGCTGACCCGGTTGGCCGTCTCGAGGATCTTCGGCTTGTGCTGGCCGAGGATCGCGCCCACGACCGTCACCGTCCGCCCGTCGACCTCCTCGCGGGAGGCGAAGAGCAGGTTGCCGCCGGCCTTCGTGGTGCTGCCGGTCTTGATGCCGATGGCGCCCATCCGGTACGGCAGCTCGTTGTAGTTCGTCCAGTACTTGCCGGAGGGGTCGGTCCAGCTCGCCGCGCTGGTGATGGCCACCAGAGCGGGGTTCTTGACCACCGCACGCCCCAGCTTCACCTGGTCCTCGGCCGTGGAGACGGTGGTCTCCTTCAGGCCCGAGGGGTCGGTGTAGCGGGTGTCGCTCATCCCGAGCTCCTTGGCGGTGTCGTTCATCTTCTTGACGAACGCCGCCTCGGAGCCCGCGTCCCAGCGGGCCAGCAGCCGGGCGATGTTGTTGGCGGAGGGGATCATGACGGCGGACAGGGCCTGCTTGAGCGTGAGCTCGTCGCCGGCCTTGACGGTGTCCAGCGTGGACTCGCCGTCCTTGTTGTAGCCGCCCTCCTTCTCCGCCGTCTCGTCGATCTTGATCTTCGGGCCTTCCTCCCCGGGCTTGAGGGGGTGGTCCCGCAGGATGACGTACGCGGTCATGGTCTTGGCGACCGACCCGATGGCCACCGGCTTCTGCTCGCCGAAGTGGTCCATCGAGCCGACCCCGTCGACATGCATCCAGCCCTGGCCCTCGCCCGGCCACGGCAGCCGCACCTTGTCGCCCTCGAACACGTAGGGCTCCGCGGTGACGGTCAAGGTGGGTTCCGGCAGCGGGCGCACGGCCTGCGCGACCGCAAAGATGATCACCAGCAGCAGGACCAGCGGCGTCCAGATCTTCACCCGCCGCACGGCCGTGCGCAGCGGAGTGTCCGGCGGCGGCGGGGTGTTGGTCAGCTCGGCGAGCAGATCCAGCGGCGGCTTCGGCGGCAGCGGCTGCTGGGCCGTGCGCTCGGGCCCGATCTGCGGCAGCGCGGTGGTGGCCTCGGCGGCGGACGGCTCGGTGCGGGCGGGCTTGCGGACGCCGGGGTCGTCCAGCGACTTCAGCGCGACGAACTTGCTGGTCCGCTCGGCCTCGGCCCCGGCCTCGGACCCGGACCCCGGCTTCGAGCCCGACTGCGGCTTCGACTCCGGCTTCTGATCCGGCTTCTGATCCGGCTTCTGATCCGGCTTCGAGGCACGCTCGCCCTGGCTCTGATCGGAGCGGTCGACCCGGAGCATGGTGGTGGCCTGGTCCAGCGCCGGCCCCGAACGGACGGTCTTGAACACGGCGGTCGGCTGATCGACCGCCCGCTCGGCCTTCCCGCCCTTGCCACCCGAGTCGCCCTTCGGGCCGCCCAAGCCCTCGGCTACGCCGCCGTCCTTGCCCGGGGTGCCCTTGGACGCGGGCGCGCCGGAGGAGCGGGAGCTCTGGTCAAGGGTGGCCTTGGGTGCGGGTGCGCCGGGGGAGCGGGTGCCCTGGGCGGGGGTGCTCTTGGGTGCGGGTGCGCCGGGGGAGCGGGTGCCTTGGGTGGAGGTGCTCTTGGGACCGTCGTCGTCACGCCCGGCCTTGGCCTTGGCGCCGACGTCGCGGCCGGCTGCCTTCGCCTTGCCGGATGCGGCGTCCCCGGCCGGGGTGGCGTTTTTGGCGCCGACGGCGGGCGCGTCCTTGGCGTCGTTGTCGCCCTGGGCGTCCCTGGCATGCGTGGCGCTCTTCGCTCCGGCAGCGGCAGCCCTCGCGGCCGCCGTGCCGGAGGCGGCGTGCCCGCCGCCGTTGCCCGCGGCGGCCGGTGCGTCCGTGGCATCGGCGCGGTCCACGTCCGGTGCGTCCTTGGCGCCCTTCGCGTCCTGCGCTCCGGCATCGGCAGCCTTGGCCGTCTCGTCGGACGCGTCGCTCCCGGACGGGGTGGTGGCCCGGCCCGCCTTGTCGGATGCCGTGCGCTCGCGGTCCCCGCCTGCGGCGCCCTCTGCGTGCGAGGCCTCGGAGTCGCCGCCGGCGGAGTCGTTCGCCCGGGCGGAAGCCGAGCGCTCGGCGTCGTCGGCTGCGTCGCCCTCAACGCCGTCGTCCTCGTCGGCCGCCCGGCCCTTGCTCTTCTCGCCGTTCGCACCGGCCTCAGCGGACGCACCGTCCTCCGCGTCAGACGCCTCAGACGCCTCAGACGCCTCAGAGGTCCCAGACGCCCCAGACGCCCCGGACGCCCCGGACGTCGACTCGCCGGAGTCCGCCCCCCGGACCCACGCCGCGACCGCGTCCCGCAGGCGCCCGTCGCCGTTGGTCGCAGCCTCGTGCTGCTCCTCGCTCGACGGCGTCTTCGCAGACCCCGCGTCCGCGTCACCGGCCTTCTGCGCACCGTCGCCCGTATCGCCGTCGGAACCCTTCCGCGGCCGTACCGACAGCACCTGGGTGGCCGTGTCGACCCTCGGCCGAGCCTCGGCGGACTTCGCGGACTTGGCGGGAGCGGCCTCGCGGGCGACCGCCAGGCGCGGGTCACGCGCCTCCGTGGAGCTTCTCGCCTCGGGAACCGGGCCCGCGCTCCCCGACGTCGTTCCTGCCGACGACTCGCGCTGCTTCGACTTGTCGGGGGACTCGCCCGCCACCGATGCCTCCTCCATGTGCCGCACGCACGTGTGCGCCAACCGAACCGTGAACCGCCCGCCCGGCAACGCCTCGGAGCGCTGTCCGAACCATGTACCAGTGTCCTGTGTGCGGGCCTACCCCACGCGGTAGACGAGAACGACATACCTACCGGTTCCCTTACGAACCGGTCACGCACCCTCGACAGACCAATGTGAGAGGGGTCACCCTGTCATTCATCCACGCGGGGAGGCATGGATGGGCAGGAGCCGCAGAACACTTCCGGAGGAGCTTCTGCTGCTGGCACTGGACCCGGCCACGGGTACCACTGCACAGCCGCAGTCGCTCGACCTCGGTCTGGCCGGAGCACAGCTAGTGGAGCTGGCGCTGGCCGGACGGATAGCCCCAGACGGGGATCGTATCGCCGTGGTGGTACCACGGCCGACAGGAGATCCGACACTGGACCACGCACTGGAGTTGCTGCGACGGCGCGGCGCCCCGGTGCGCGCGGTCCACTGGATCGGCGGGCCGCGTCTCGGGCTCCGCCAGACCTACCTCTCGCATCTGGAGCGGTGCGGCATGGTGCAGGCCGTGGCCGGACAGATGTGCGGGGTGCTGCCGACGACTCGCTACCAGGCGACGGACACCGAGATCAGCCGGGAGATCAGGGCCCGGCTGGACGCCGCGATCCGTACCGGTGTGCCGCCGGACCCGCGGACCGCGGCGCTCGCCGCCCTGGCCCACGCGGTCGGCCTCGGCAAACACCTGTATCCGGGGAACGAGGGACGTTCGTCCCGCTCCCGGCTGCGGGATCTGATCCGGCACGACCCGATGGGCGGCCTCGTGGCGCACGCCGTGATGGACGTCCAGAACGGTGTGGCCTCGCAGCCGCGCCGCAGCCCCGCCGCCGGCAGGCAGCCCGCCCCGGGCGGCCGGCGGGGCACGGCGGACCCTGCACGAGGTGTTCCCACACAACCGCGCCGCGGATCCATGGCGCGAGCCGCGGCCCACTGAGGCACGGCAGCACAGACCCGGTCACGGGAGCCGCTGTCCGAGCGGGGCGGAGAGAATGCACGGACTCTCTCCGCCCCGCTCGGCGTGCCCGCAGGCTACAGTCCCGCGTGCGGCCGACCCCGTGAACTGGCGTGTACTCGTCGAATATCGACCGTTTCCCAGCGGCAGCGGACCTCTTGGTGGCAATCTGCTCAACAGCAGATACGCAAAGTGGCAGAGCAAGCACGAGAAGTACGAAGTACGAAGTACGAAGTGCGAGTACGAGTACGAGTACGAGGCACGCAGCCGGAGGTGCACGTCCCGTGGCGTCCAATGTCAATCCCACCGTCAGGCGACGCCGGCTGGGCCAGGAGTTGCGCAGGCTCCGCGAGCTCAAGGGCATGACGGCGGAGGAAGTGGCGGAGCGGCTGCTGGTGTCGCAGTCGAAGATCAGCCGTCTGGAGAACGGGCGGCGCAGCATCAGCCAGCGCGACGTCCGCGACCTGTGCAATGTCTACGAGGTGGAGGATCAGCGCATCGTCGAGTCCCTGATGCAGATGGCCAAGGACTCGCGTCAGCAGGGCTGGTGGCACGCCTTCGGCGACATCCCGTACAGCGTCTACATCGGCCTGGAGACCGACGCGGAGTCGCTCCGGGTCTACGAACCCCAGATCATCACCGGCCTGTTGCAGACCCGCGCCTACGCGGAGGCCATCATCCAGGGCGGTTCGCCGGAGGCGTCGGAGCAGGAGAACGACAAGCGGGTCGAGGTCCGGCTGCGCCGGCAGAGCCGTATCACCGCCGAGAAGGACCCGCTGCGGCTGTGGGTGGTGCTGGACGAGGCGGCGCTGCACCGGGTGGTCGGCAGCCGCCAGGTGATGCGCGAACAGCTGGAGCACGTCCTGGAGATGAGCCGGCTGCCGCACATCACCGTGCAGGTGCTGCCGTTCGAGGTCGGCGCGCACGCCGGCATCAACGGCCAGTACTCGATCCTGGAGTTCGCCGACGCGGCCGACTCGAGCGTGGTCTACATCGAGGGCGTCACCAGCGACCTGTACCTGGAGAAGCCGCACGACGTACAGAAGTACACCGTGATGTACGAGCACTTGAGGGCCCAGTCGCTGAACGTGGAGGCCTCGCGCCGGCTCGTCGAGCGGATCGCGAAGGAGTACGCGCGCTGAGCCCTGCCGGCCGGGCGCCGCTGACGTCTGCCGGGCGCAACTACCGTCTGCTGGGCGGTGCGGGGCGAACCTTACATCCTCACCGTGCCAAAATGGAAGACTCGCCTGGAATATGTCCCTAGTTGAGTGAAGGACTGTCCCGAAAGAGGAGGGTGGCGAGTAGCGTCGATCACGCCAACCACGAGTCGAGGTTGGCGCAATCCGTTCTGCGGGTCCTTGCCGGAATGCGCAGCCCGGTGACGCAACTCAGTAACTGGCTACGGAGCGAACATGGCAATTCGTCTGGGCGCCACGGAAACGTGGACGACGTCCTCCTACACAAACAACAACGGCGCGTGCGTGATGGTCAGGTCGACCACCGAGGAAGCGCTGGAACTCGGCGACACCAAGATCCCCGAGGGTCCGAAGCTGGCGTTCCCCGCGGACGCGTGGAGCGCGTTCGTGGCCGCGGTCAAGTCCTAGCCCGGGCGGCGAAAGACCCTCAAGCACCACCGACAGAGCCCTCTCGACGAGTTCGCCGTCCTTGCCGAGAGGGCTCGGCTTGTGCCCAGCAAGCACCGCAGCACGTCCCGCCGACACCCGTGTCACCGCTCCCGCGCCTGCCTCGCTCCCCTCTGTCGGCCCCCCTGTCGCCGGACGGTCGTCGTCCCGCCCGGCGACACGGACATCCCGGCGGACGAGTCAGCCCAGGGCCTTCTCCACCGCCGCCACGACCTCGGCCGACTCCGGCTCGGTCTGCGGCGCGAACCGGGCGACGACCCGGCCGTCCCGGCCGATCAGGAACTTCTCGAAGTTCCAGCGGATGTCCCCGCTGTGCCCCCCGGCGTCGGCGTGACCGACCAGCCGCTCGTACAGCGGGTGCCGGCCCACCCCGTTGACCTCGATCTTCTCGGTCATCGGGAAGGTCACCCCGTACGTCGCCGAGCAGAACTCGGCGATCTCCTCCGCACTGCCCGGCTCCTGCCCGAGGAACTGGTTGCAGGGCACCCCGAGCACGGTGAACCCCCGCTCGGCATACCGCTCGTGCAGCCGCTCCAGCCCCTCGTACTGGGGCGTCAGCCCGCACTTGGAGGCCACGTTCACCACCAGGACGACCCGCCCGGCGTACTGCCCGAGCTCGGCCGGACCACCGGTGAGCGCACCGATCTCGACATCCAGGGGAGAGGCACCGCTGTTCTCGCTGTTCTCCGCATGCGTCATGGCATTCGTCATGCCCGGATGCTAGCCGCGCTATATGAACGCCCCCCAGGCGTTCAGGTCACCCATCCCACCCGCTGCGCGGTCACCGGCACGAACACCAGCTCGGCGCCGGAGATCTCACGCGGCGGGAACTCGTGCCGGTTCACCTGGAGCCGGTTCTCACGGAGCCACCGCGTCCCCGGCCCCAGGCCGTCCAGCGCCGCCGCCCAGCCGCTCCGCACGACCAGCGCCCCTCCTCGCCCTGACCTCCCTCACCGTCACGGCGGCCCTCCGCTCCCCCTCCCCCGCTTCCTCCCCCACCACACCCGAACCCCCCACCGCGCCAGCACCCCCACACCCAACGCCACGAGAACAGCCCCCGAGTCGATGACATGCGGCAACCCGGGAAAGAACCCGGTGATCATGACACCAGTGTGCTGACCTGCAGAGACGTTGCTCCAGTTGAGGCACGACAATCTGCGCGCGGCTGGGTGTGTCGGGGTCAGTCGGTCAGTCCGGCTCCGGCGGCTCTTCCCCGTTCTCCTGTTCCTCTTCCTCCTCCGGAGGTTCGCCCTCCAGGAGGCGTTCTGCGATGTCGTCGGCCCACTGCTGGGCCCAGCGGCGGAGTTCGTCGACGGCGGGGAAGTCGAGGCCCTGCCTGCGGAACTCGCTGTCGTCCAGCCAGTCGGTGCCGGTGAGGCGGGACTGGAGTTCGGCGAGGTCGAAGGTGTCGGGGGCATGACGGCGGCCGAGTTCCTCGAGCTCCAGATGGCTCCAGCGGTCGGCCACGGCGTGGACGCCGACGAGGTCGCGGGGCAGCCCCCGGTCGGCCAGCGCCCTCACCTTCGTACCCACGAGGTCCTCGAGGGAGAGCGCCGGCCCCGCCTCCGTCATCACCGGCGGCCGCCACAGCATCTCCTTCCGCAGGTCCACGGGGCACTCGTCGCCGTCCGCCGCCTCGCGCACCACCAGCCGCGCCGCCAGCGGGTCCGCCTGCACCTCCCCGACGACCCATCCGCGGGCCTCCAGCCCCGCCCGCACCGCGTCGGCGATCTCACCCATCGGCGCGGCGTCCTCGGTGGCCAGGTCCACGCCCCGGCTGACCCGCTCCGCCAGCCCGTGCGCCCGCACCGCGTCGCCCCCGGCCAGCACCAGCCCGTACGGGGCGCCGACGGCGAGCAGATCCGCCCGCAGCCGCTCGTGCACGGCGTTCGTCCCGGCAACCGGTCCCGCTGAGGCCATGCCCTGATTATCGCCCGCACCCCGCCGACCTGCGGAGACGGCGGGGCGGACGGGTGAGGCCCCTCAGCGGGCCGGAGTCGCCGTAAATCGTCGCGTAGCCACTCGGCGGGGCTACTCCTTGAGCGCCACGCCGCAGAACGCATCCAGGTCGGCCGGACCGCTCTCCTCGTCCTCGGGCCGCCACTCCGGCACCCGCACGACGCCCGGCTCCACCAGCTTCAGCCCGTCGAAGTACCCGGCGATCTCCTCGACGGCGCGCACGTAGTACGGCACCGCCCCGCTCTTCCGGTACGCCTCCGCGGCCGCGATCATGGGCTCGCTGGTGGCCGTACTGTCGGAGATCACCAGGTAGCTCCCGGACGGCAGCCGCGCCATCAGCCGCTGCACCAGGGCGCGTGCGTCCTCGTACGGGTCCACATGGCCGAGCGTGTTGAGGATCATGAGCCCGACCGGCTTCGAGAAGTCGAGCGTCTCGGCGGCGGCCCGCAGCACCTTGTCCGGGTCGTGCATGTCGGCGTCGATGTACGCGGTCTTGCCCTCGGGTGTGCTGGTCAGCAGGGCCTGGGCGTGCGCCAGCACGATCGGGTCGTTGTCCACGTACACGATCCGCGAGTCCGGGGCGACCCGCTGCGCCACCTCGTGTGTGTTGTCGGCGGTCGGCAGCCCCGTGCCGATGTCCAGGAACTGCCGGATCCCCTGCTCACCGGCGAGATACCGCACGGCCCGCCCGAGGAACTTGCGGCTGGAGACCGCCACGTCCACGAGCCCCGGGAAGATCTCCTTGATCTGGTCCCCGACCTCACGGTCGATCTTGTAGTTGTCCTTGCCGCCGATGAAGTAGTTCCAGAACCGCGCCGAGTGCGGCCTCGACGTGTCGATCCGCGCCCGTGTCTCGAAACCGGCACTGTCCTGAGCGATGTCCTCCGACACGGCTGAGCCTCCTGTGAGTGAACGGCGACCGGGTGCACCAGCCCACCAACCTACGTGAACTTGGCTCTTGACACCGCTAGTTGTGCAGGAAGAAGGCCGGGAGCCGGGCGAACGCGGTGGCGCCGCATGGCCCGCCCGGGTGGCGTCGGCTCGCCTCTGCCGCTGCGAGCCGACGCCACCCGGACGCGTACCACACGCCGGCCGGACGTGCGTCGCATGCAGCCGGGCGCGCTTCTCACATCAGCCGGCTGCCGACATGACGGCGCCGAGGAGGGCAGGGGCGATCACCAGCCCCGAGGCCCGTACGGCGGTCCCGCGCCCGCCGCCCGCCGTGAGCCTGCGCACCGCGAACGCCGCGACCAGGGCGAGCGGGAAGACGACCAGGGCCGCCTGGTCGATTCCGACACCGTGCCCGGACAGCCGCCCGGCACCCGTCATCGCCAGCGTCCCGGCGAGGAGCGCCAGCAGCACCGAACCGGCGCCGAACCAGCGGTCCTCGAGGTTCTCGACGACCTTGCCGAAACCGGCCCCCGCCAGCTTCATCCGCACCGAACTCACCAGCGCGGCACCCAGGACGGCGAAGCCGACGACGAGAAAGGCCCACTGCAGGACCGTCGCGACCGTGTGCATCGTCCGTCTCCTCCTTCTCCGGCCGTCCTACCAGCAGTTCTTGATGACCTGGTCGACGCCCAGGACTTCGGCCGCGAGGGCTCCGATGCCGGTTCCGGCCTCCTCGAAGACCTCCATGATCGCCTTCTTGAAGCTCTTCTTGCCGCGCTTCTTCTTGTCCTGGATCTTCTTGACGACCTGCTTGACGCCGCCGAGCTTGTCGATGGCCTTCTTGACCTTGTAGATCTTCCCGATGGCCAGCAGGTTCGAGCCGACGGCCAGCAGAATGCCCCGGGCGCAGCCACCGGCGTTGAACTTGAATGCCTGGATACGGCCCTCGCCGGCCCTCTCCCCGAGGCGCGCCTCGAGCCACTGCTCGGTGGCTTCCTGCCCCTGCTGCAGCACGTCGTCCGGGATCTCGCTGACGGCGCGGAGCGCCTCCTCCAGACCGGCGAAGGCGGCCTCCTCGTCCAGGCTCTCCAGCGCGCCCAGGCCGGCACCCGTCTCCGCCGCCATGCTCACCGAAGGCATCTCCGAGGCGGCTCGCTCCGCGCCCGTGGCGTTCGCCAGCGGAGCCGCTACGCCCAGGGCCACCGCGGCCGCCGTGAGGGCCGCGACGTCGCGGACCCTCTTGCGCCACTGGTCACTGCTGCTTCTGGCCGAGTGCTCAGCGGCGATGAATGACGTGGTCACGTCTCCCCCTGATGTTCCGTTGTCGTTCAGCATGCTGGTCGGGCATGCAGCCGCGTCGCGTCACATGACTGCTGGTCAGGCGGTCGTTGATCAACGCGGCCGTACCGATCTTGTGGTGAACATGTCCCTATGACAACGGATTTGAGGAAGTCCTGAGCGTCGACCTCACCACGGTGAGGCCGTGCCGGCCGAGAGCGCAGCCCTCAGGACTTGAGGACCTCCGGGTTGGCGCAGTGGGCCAGGGGCCCGGCGCGCAGGAATCGGGCGGCTTCGGAGGCGACGATGCGTGTCGCCTGGCCGCCGACTCCGGCCTCGGCCACGCTCCGGGCGGTCAGTCCGATGTGCCGGTGCCGTCAGAAGTGGATGTCAAAGGCCCCGGACCATGATCGGTCCGGGGTCATATCAGCGTCGACGACGGAACCGACGGATCTTGTCGCGGTCGTCTCGATGTCTGAACCCAGCAGCCGCCAACCGTCTGGACCGCTACGCGCCGGGAGCCCGGTACTGGACTTGCCCGGCATTGCGCAGGGCATCCATGGTTTCGTCGACGGTCAGGAGAACGGTCGTCTCGAACGAGCTGAGTGCGCCGCCTCCGCTGATCGCCAGGGCGACCGCAGCCATGGAGACGTTGTCAGGGGCCTCCCACAGTTGTAACCGTCGCGGCGCGCCCGGCGGAGCGGAGCGCAGCCGGGGCTTGAACCAGTAGCCAGCAGAAAGTTGTAACTCAGCCTGTGTGACGGGCCTTGAAGGGGAGAAGTGGCAGGAGTCGGACTACGTCTTCACCACCCGCACCGGGCGCCCGGTCGAGCCGCGGAACGTCTATCGCTCCTTCACCCGCGTCGCCCAGCCCGTCGGCCTCCGCGTGGTCCGGCTGGATGTCAGACCTGGATGTCAAACGGCCCGGACCATGATCGGTCCGGGCCGTATGTGCTGGTGCCCCCGGCAGGATTCGAACCTGCGACACCCGCTTTAGGAGAGCGGTGCTCTATCCCCTGAGCTACGAAGGCAGGGCCTGGTGGTGGCCTGTGGTCGTGGAGGACCACAGGCGTCAGGGTACCGGATCGGGCGCGGTGGGGGCTGGGGGTTATGGCAGCAAGATCGGGAGAGGGCGGCCAAGGGGCGGGCGCGTCAGTCGTCCAGGGCTTCGTCTCGGGACACCCGTACGCGGAAGCGGTCGCCGGGGCGGGGGGCCTGGGGGTCCCGGGCCGCCGGGCGGTTGTCGTTGCCGTGGTCTGCTGCCGGTTCCACGTCTGCTTCCGCGGCCGTGTCCGGTTCGTCCACGACGCTCACTCGTACGCCTGCCTTGCGGTCGATGAAGCTCTGGCCCTTGCGGAAGGGGGCGTCGGAGAGTTCGGCGTGGACGTTGGGGCTGCGGGTGCAGCCGCCGGTTTCGCGGCGGGCGTCGTAGACCCTGATGGGGCCCATGCCGGTGTCGACGTTGGCGTCGACCTTGTAGATGAGGACGCCGGGGCGGCAGACGGCCTCGTCATTGCCGGCCCGGGTGCGGACCTCGACGGCGTAGCCGGTGCGGTCGTCGAGGGGGATGAAGACGAGCTTGGGGCCGCCGCGGTGGGCCAGCGGGGTGAGGGTGTAGTCGCGGGTGCCCGCCTCGGCCGCGCAGTGGACCTGGGACGCGTCCAGCCAGCCCAGCTTCCACTTGTGCCAGGCGAGGTAGTCGTTGTTGGCGCCCCAGTCCTCGCTCATGATGTCCCAGTGGCCGACCGCGCCGCCGCCCTCGGCGGTGTAGAGGTCGGGCAGGCCGAAGACGTGGCCGTTCTCGTGCGGCAGCACGCGGTAGCCGGTCTGCCCGTAGGTGCCGGAGCCGTCGTCCTGGCGGGAGTAGACGAAGGAGGCGTTGGCGACGGGGACGCCGTCCGCGGTGGGGGCCTGGTTGTTGCCGGCGAAGGTGACGGACAGGACCGTGTCGAGGGCGGAGGGGCCGGCGTTGGGCGTCACCAGCACGTTCAGCAGGTCGTACTCCTGGAAGTCCACCTCGGGGTCGGCCACCTTCACGATGTCGCGGACCAGGTCGCGGTAGCCGGGGTCGAAGGGGGCTCCGCGCTCTATCCCGTAGGCCCGGAACGACCTGGGCATGCGCAGCCAGTCGGGGATCGGGATCTCGGGGCGGTAGTCGAGCCGGCCGTAGGAGCTGGTGCGGAACCACTCCTGGGTCTTCGGGAAGAACTCCCGGTAGCGGTCGAGGGCGTCGCCATCGCCGGGCGCGTCCGAGAAGTCGATCATCAGCGTGAGGGCGCGGACCGTGCCGGTGGAGCGGGCGTAGCCGGACGAGGTCGGGATGCCCTCGGACATCTCGACCTCGCGGGAGCTGCTGATCAGGCAGGGGGCATGGGCGGTGGTGCGGGACAGCACGTTCGGGGCGGCTCCGGAACCGGCGCCGGCGGCCGAAGTGGCGGGGGAGAGACGGCCGTTGCCGGCCGAGGTGCTGACGGCGAGGGTGAGGGCGGTCATGCAGGCCAGGGCGGCGACGCGGCGCGGGGATATGGCGCGTCTGCTCGGCTGCGGCTGCATGAAGACCCTCCGCTCCACACGGCAGCCGCCGGTCTCCGGCTGCACCCTCTCGATCACCCTGCGTCGCCGGATGCGCGCTCGCTCGCTGGGCGGGCCGATCGTGGGGTTCCGTGCCGCCGAGCTTGTGATTCAGGTCACAAGGAGATTTTTCGGCAGGAGGGAAATAACCGGGGAGCCCTTCCCCGTTTAGTCCTGTGTCCGCGCGAAACGGGGAGCAGCTCCCCGGTTCGTCGCACAGAAGCACACAGAACACGCAGAAAGCAGTAACCGCGGAAGCAGTTACCGCGGAGCAGCAACAAGACAACAAGAGCAGCAGCTCGTACTGAAGCAACGACCACAGGAGCGCACCGTGCAGACCGCCACCCCAGTACCGCGCAAGGCGCCCCGGCCGCGTGCCGACGCCCTGCGCAACCGGGAGCGGATCGTCACCGCCGCCCGTGAGATGTTCGTCGCGCACGGGCCCGACGTGCCGCTCGACGAGATCGCGCGCCGGGCCGGCGTCGGCAACGCCACGGTGTACCGCAACTTCCCCGATCGCGACGCGCTCGTCCGCGAGGTCGTCTGTTCCGTGATGGAACGCACGGCCCGGGCGGCCGAGGAGGCGCTCGCCGAGACGGGGGACGCGTTCGAGGCCCTGGAGCGGTTCGCGCACGCCGCCGCCGACGAGCGGATCAGCGCGCTGTGCCCGATGGTCTCCAGCACCTTCGACCAGCACCACCCCGACCTGGAGGAGTCGCGGGAGCGGGTCGAGAGCCTGGTTGCACGGCTGATGGACCGCGCGAAGGCGGCCGGCCGGCTCCGTGAGGACGTGGAGTTCGGCGACCTGCTGGTCGGCGTCTCGCAGCTCAGCCGGCCTCCGGCCGGTACCGGATGCGAGAGTCTCGAACGCTTCAACCGGTTCGTCCACCGGCATGTGCAGCTGCTCCTGGACGGCATGCGGGCCCCGGCCCCGTCCGTCCTGCCGGGAACCGCCGTCACGATGGAGGACCTGCGCCAGGGCTGACGAGCAGATGAGTCGGCCAGGAGGCGACGACTCACGGATCAGTCCGAAGCCGATCTGACCACAGCACCCACCCAGACCCCGACAGAGCGCCCACCCAGACCCCGACAGCCACACACAGCCACAGGCACCGCACACAGTCACAGCCACCGCACACAGTCACAGGCACGGGCACAGCCGACGGGCCGCTACCGCAGTACGCGCTTTTCTTTACCAGTCCCGAAATTTCCGTCACGAAGTTCCGAAGTGGGTACCCCCATGTCTTCTTCAGCCTCGAAGATCCCGGACAGCGCACGGAGCGCCGTCCAAGCAGTTGATCCCAACCGCTGGAAAGCGCTGGTCTTCATCGCGCTCGCCCAGCTGATGGTGGTCCTGGACGCCACCATCGTGAACATCGCCCTGCCCTCCGCCCAGCAGGACCTGGGCATCTCGGACGGCAACCGCCAGTGGGTGGTGACCGCCTATGCGCTCGCCTTCGGCGGTCTGCTGCTCTTCGGCGGCCGTATCGCCGACCTGTGGGGCCGCAAGCGTACCTTCGTCACCGGTCTGGCCGGCTTCGCCGCCGCCTCCGCGATGGGCGGCGCGGCCACCAACGAGGCGATGATGTTCGGCTCCCGCGCGCTGCAGGGTGTGTTCGGCGCGCTGCTGGCGCCGGCCGCGCTGTCGCTGCTGGCGGTGATGTTCACCGACGGCAAGGAGCGCGCCAAGGCGTTCGGCATCTACGGTGCGATCGCCGGTGGCGGTGGTGCCGTGGGTCTGATCCTCGGCGGTTTCCTCACCGAGTACCTGGACTGGCGCTGGACGTTCTTCGTCAACATCCCGTTCGCCGTGGTCGCCGCGGCCGGGGCGTACTTCGTCATCCGTGAGCCCAAGGGCGGCCGCAACCGCTCGCCGCTCGACATACCCGGCGTGATCCTCTCCACCCTGGGTCTGGTCGCGCTGGTCTACGGCTTCACCCGGGCCGAGTCCGACGGCTGGGGCGACTCGGTGACGGTCGCCATGTTCGTGGCCTCCGCCGTGCTGCTGCTGGCGTTCGTGGCCGTGGAGTCGCGGGTCAAGGCGCCGCTGCTGCCGCTGCGCGTGATCACCGAGCGCAACCGCGGCGGGGTCTACCTGTCGCTCGGCCTGGCGATCATCGCGATGTTCGGCCTGTTCCTCTTCCTCACCTACTACCTGCAGGTCGTGAAGGGGTACTCGCCGGTCAAGACGGGCTTCGCCTTCCTGCCGATGATCGCGGGCATGATCACGGGCTCCACCCAGATCGGCACCCGCCTGATGACCCGGGTCGCGCCGCGGCTGCTGATGGGTCCCGGCTTCCTGGTCGCCGCGCTGGGCATGCTGCTGCTGACCCAGCTGCAGATCGGCTCCTCGTACGCGGCCCTGCTGCTGCCGGCGATGCTGCTGCTCGGTCTCGGCATGGGTACGGCGTTCATGCCGGCCATGTCGCTGGCCACCCTGGGCGTCGAGCCTCGGGACGCCGGTGTCGCCTCCGCGATGGTCAACACCTCGCAGCAGGTGGGCGGCGCGATCGGTACGGCCCTGCTGAACACCATCGCCGCGTCGGCCACCACGGCCTACGTCGCCGACCACATCGGCGGCGCCACCAGCCGGTCCCAGCAACAGCTGGTCCAGCTGCAGGGCATGGTGCACGGCTACACCAGCGCCATCTGGTTCGCCGTCGGCATCCTGGTCCTGGCCGCCGCGATCGCGCTGACCTTCGTCAACGCGGGCCGGCCGGGCACCACCGCGGTCGCCGGTTCGGCCGAGGCCGCCGAGGAGGACGAGGTGGCGGTGCCGGTGGTCGCCCACTGATCCACCCGCCCCCGCTGACCCACGGATCCAGCGATCAGCGGATCCACGGATCCACGGATCCACGGATCAGCGGATCCACGGATCCGCTGGCATCACCCCCTCGGGGGAACCCCTTCGGGCCTCACGGACCGACCCGGGCCCCGCGTACCGAGCGAGGAGGGGACGCCTCGTCCGGTACGCCTCCCCGCGGACCTGCCCCGGCCGCTCAGCGCAGCCAGGGCAGGTCCGCACCCGCTTCCTTGGGCTGGAGTCCCTCGGCGATGATCCGCATGATCTCGCCGAGGGATTTCTGCTGTTCGGGGCTGAGCCGGTCGAAGACCGCCTGGCGCACGGCCTCCACATGGCCGGGCGCGGTCCGGCGCAGCACCTCGTAGCCCTCGTCGGTGAGCACCGCGAACTGGCCCCGCTTGTCGGAGGGGCAGTCCTCCCGGCGCACCCATCCGTTCTTCTCCAGGCGGGCCACGGCGTGCGAGAGGCGCGAGCGGGTGATCTTCGCGTGCATGGCCAGTTCCGTCATCCGCATCCGCCGCCGGGGGGACTCGGCCAGCTTGACCAGCAGGCCGTAGTAGATGTGCGGCATGCCGGCGTCGTGCTGGAGCTGGCGGTCCAGGTGGTCCTCCAGGAGGGTCGTGGCCTCGATGTACGAGCGCCAGACGCCCTGCTCCCGGTCGGTGAGCCAGCGGGGTTCCTCGGAGGGTTCGGATGCGGGTGCGGTGTTCATGCATCCACTCTACGGCGACACTGCTTGAACTTTAAACAAACGGGGCGTACGGTCGGAAGGGAGAAAGTTTAGAGTTGAAGTAAGTCGCGGAGGTCCGGGACTGCTTCGCGAGAGTCCGGCACCGCCCGGAGGGAGCCGCCGCCATGACCAGCGAGACCGCAGAGCGCATGCCCGCCGTCTACCTCAGCCATGGCGCGCCGCCGCTCGCCGATGACCCGGTCTGGCCGGGTGAGCTGGCCGCCTGGTCGGCCGCCCTGCCCCGCCCGAAGTCGATCCTGGTGGTCTCCGCCCACTGGGAGGAGGCCCCGCTCGCCCTCGGCGCCACCACCCGGGTCCCGCTCGTCTACGACTTCTGGGGCTTCCCCGAGCACTACTACCAGGTGACCTACGGTGCCCCCGGCGCGCCGGAGCTCGCCGACTCGGTGCGCAAGCTGCTGCGCGCCCCCGGGCTCCCCGTCCAGGACGTGCCCGAGCGGGGCCTCGACCACGGCGCCTACGTCCCGCTCGTCGAGATGTACCCGGAGGCCGACATCCCCGTCCTGCAGGTCTCCATGCCGACCCTGGAACCCGTCCGGCTGATGGAGATCGGGCGCAGGCTGGCGCCGCTGCGCGACGAGGGTGTGCTGATCATCGGCTCCGGCTTCTTCACCCACAACCTCGCCGCACTGCGCCAGGGCGGCATCCCGACCTGGTCGGCGGAGTTCGACGACTGGGGGTGCCGGGCCCTGGAGTCCGGCGACGTGGACGCGCTGCTCGACTTCACGCACACCTCACCGGCCGGCCGGCTCGCCCATCCGCGCACCGAGCACTTCGCACCGCTCTTCGTGACCATGGGGGCCGCCGACGCGGCCGGTGATCTCGGGGAACAGAAGTCCGTGATCGACGGGTTCTGGATGGGGCTGGCCAAGCGGTCGGTGCAGTTCGGCTGAGGGACGTGCCGGCGGAACGGGTGGCTGGGAGGTCCGGTCCGGTTCAACCGTCCGGGCGGCTCGGCGGTCGGGGCGGCTCGGATGCCGAGTCCGATTCAGCGGCCCGGCGTCCTCACAGCTCCTTCTCGTACCAGGCCACGTCCCAGTAGCGGCCGAATTTGTACCCCACCTCACGGTAGGTGCCGACGTACCGGAAGCCGAAGCGCGCGTGCAGCCGGGTCGACGCCTCGTTCGGCCGGGTGATGCCCGCGTAGGCGCGGTGCAGGTTCTCCCCGGCCAGGGCGTCGAAGAGGGCCTTGTAGAGCAGCCTGCCGACGCCCCGGCCGCCGGCGTCGGCGGCGACGTAGACCGTCGTCTCCACGGAGGTGCCGTAGGCGGGCTTGGGCCGGAACGGGCTGGACGTGGCATAGCCCAGGATCCGCTGCCCGGGATCGGGGCCTGTGGCAACCATCAGGCGGTGCGGCCCGTCTATGGGGTGGGAGAGCAGCCAAGGGCGGCGCTCTTCCGGAGTGAAGGGCGCCGTGTCGAAGGTGATGGGCGTCTCACGTACGTAGTGGTTGTACAGCTCGGTGAGAGCCGGCAGATCCCCCTCGCACCCCGGCCTGACCTGGACCTCTGCAAGCTCAGACGGCATCACGCCTCCCCGTGTGGCCGGACAGGGTACTGCATGATCACAAAAATTGTGGGTCGGCTTGGGAATTCTGTCCCGATTCAAGTCGTTGTTTCGTTCGGATGCCGGGCACCCGAGAAGAGTCCGAAGAAGACCTGAGCAGTGCCCAGCGTCCGCAGGACCGCCCGCTGACCTCACCATCGCAAGGGAGCACGCATGGCAACCCGCGCCGTCGCCCGTCGTCAGTCCGCCACCGGCGAGACGGTCGACACGGCAAGCAGTGTTCGCGCCCATGGCGGCGAGATCGCAGACCGTGATCTGGTCGGCATGTACCTCGACGAGATCGCGCGCACACCGCTGCTCGACGCCGCAAAGGAGGTCGAGCTGTCAAAGATCATCGAGGCGGGTGTGTTCGCACGACAGATCCTCGACGGCTACGAGGAGAACAAGGCCGGAGCCACCCGTGAGGAGCTCCAGGCCCTGGTCGACGAGGCCGAGCGGGCCAAGGACATCTTCATCCGCTCCAACCTCCGTCTGGTCGTCGCCGTCGCCCGCCGCTACCCGCGCAGTGGTCTGCCGCTGCTGGACCTGATCCAGGAGGGCAACGCCGGCCTGGTGCGTGCGGTGGAGAAGTTCGACTACCGCAAGGGCTTCAAGTTCTCCACCTACGCCACCTGGTGGATCCGCCAGGCCATCACGCGGTCGATAGCCGACCAGTCCCGCACCATCCGCCTGCCCGTCCACCTGGTGGAGGAGCTGGGCCGCATCCGCCGTGTGCAGCGCGAGTTCAACCGCGAGCACGGCCGCGAGCCGGAGCCGGCGGAGATCGCCGAGGAGCTGGGCTCCACGCCCGAGCGGGTGACCGATGTGCTGGACTGGGCCCGTGACCCGGTCTCGCTGAACATGTCGGTCGACGACGAGGGCGAGACCCAGTTCGGCGACCTGCTGGAGGACACCTCCGCCGTGTCCCCCGAGCAGTCGGTGCTGACGCTGCTGCGCAGCGAGGAGCTGGACGACCTGATCGGCCGCCTCGACCAGCGCACGGCCTCGATCATCAAGATGCGCTACGGCATCGAGGACGGCCGGGAGCGCACGCTGACCGAGGTCGGCAAGGAGCACGGCCTGACCCGCGAGCGCATCCGCCAGATCGAGAAGCACGCGTTGCTGGAGCTGAAGAAGCTGGCGCGCGACACCGGCTTCGACGCGGCGGCGTGACGCCGCCGCGTCGTGCGGCGGACGGCGGCCGGTCGCGCAGAAAACCCTTCACCGCCCGCTCCGGAGCGTCCCCCTCCGAGGGGCGGCATGCCACCCACGGCGTACGCCGGGTGGCGAAAGACCGCGCAAACATTGGCCGTTCCGCGTCGCTTCAAATCGACAGCTCCGGGAACAAGTCTTCCAAGACCGGGAGTTCGGGCCGGTTCGGCATCGTCCGCGCCGGGTCCCGGGCTTCAGGTCCCACCCCCGTGGCCGTGCTCGCTCACGGCCCCGAGAACCACGTCCCGACGCACAACCCCCCCCCGGCGCCGGGACTTCCCAGCCGGGCTTCGGCGCTCTTCCCCCCGGGCGCCGGGCCCGGCTTCTTCATGTCCGTTTCCGGACTGGTGCGTGCCTGGAGGGGCGGGTCACCCCGGACCTGAACCCCGGGGTGGCCCGCCAGATGGCAGATTGTGCCACATGGGCATAGCCTGCCGGGCGTGACCAGTACCACTCCTCCGACTCCTCCAGCGCTGTCGCTCACCGAGCGACGCAAGGCCGAGACCCGCATGGCCATCGCCCGTGCCGCGGCCGGCCTGTTCGTGCGGCGGGGTCTCAGGGCCACCCGCGCGGAGGACATCGCCCAGGCCGCGGGCATCGCCCCGCGCACCTTCTACCGGTACTTCGCCGTCAAGGAGGAGGCCGTCGCCCCGCTCTACGAGGCCGGCGCCCGGCGCTGGACGGAAGCGGTGCGGGCGGCACCGGCGGGGGTCTCCGTGCCGGAGGCGCTGGCAGCGGCCGTGCGGCACACCCTGACGCCCGGGGTGGGCGTCTCGGCGGGGTCCTGGGAGTGGATGCGCACGCTGATCCGGCTCGCCGGGTCGGAGCCCGCGCTGCGCCGGGTCTGGGCGGAGGTCGGTCAGGCCTCGGAGCGGCAGCTGGCGGAGGTGCTGGCCCGGAGAGTGACGGGACGTCAACTCGCCGACGGCTCCAGCAGCGTTGACGGCTCCGACAACGTTGCCGTGTCGGCCCGCCTCCGGTACGCGGCGGCCGTCGCGAGCGCGGCGGTGCGTACGGCGGTCGAGGCGTGGGCGGCGGGGGAGGCGCCGGCGGAGGGGGCACAGGGGCCTGCCGGACTCGCCCTGCGGAACCTTGGATGCCTACGGGGCTTCCCCTGGGAGGAGTTGGCGAGCGGCGGGGAGTGACGGGGGCGGACGCCCGGCCGCTCGTCCTTCGTCCGGCCGTTCCCCGAAGGGCCGGCGCCCCCGGGGGCCACCCGCCGTCGGGCACAGCTCGTTGCGGCCTTCGTCGCCGTGCTCAGCCCGTCGCGGCCCCCGCCGCCGTGCTCAGCCCGTCGGGGCCCCCGCCGCCGCATTCAGCCCGTCGCGACCCCCGCCGCCGCTCTCCGTAGACGGTCACCCAACTCGACGGCCGCGTCGGCCAGTTCCGCCGGTGAGTTGATCGTGAAGTCGAAGCCCAGCATGGCCAGGCGCACCGCCATCCAGTCCTTGGCGTCGGTGGTCGTGGTGCGCAGCCGGCAGCTCTGCTCGTCCAGGGGTTCGGGTGTGCCGAGCCAGCCGGGGAGCCTGGCGGCGACGGTCTGCGCGGGTGCGGCGAAGGTGATGTCCAGGTCGTAGGTGTCCTGGTTGCGGTGCATGGAGCGCCGCAGGTACTCCGCCGCGTCGCCGGTCGGCAGCTCCCGGGGGGTGAAGCGGGCGCCCGTGGCGAACGGGTCGCTCACCCGGTCGACGCGGAAGGTGCGCCAGTCGGCGCGGTCGAGGTCGTAGGCGACGAGGTACCAGCGGCGCCCGGTCGACACCAGGCGGTAGGGCTCGGTCAGCCGGCGGGACTCGGTGCCGTCGGCCGCGCGGTAGGCGAAGCGCAGCCGCTCGTGCCCGGCGATGGTGGAGGCCATCACAGTCAGCGTCTCGGGCGCGATGGTCGGGCCGTCGCCGCTGGTCAGCGGGCTGGTCGCGGCCTGGAGGTCGGCGACCCGGTGGCGCAGCCGGCTGGGCAGCACCTGCTCCAGCTTCGCCAGGGCCCGTACCGATGCCTCGTCGACGCCCTCGAGCGCGTGCCCGGCGCCGGCGCGCAGGCCGACCGCGATCGCCACCGCCTCCTCGTCGTCGAGCACCAGCGGCGGCATCGCCTTGCCGGCGACCAGCCGGTAGCCGCCCTCGGCGCCCATGGTCGCCTGCACCGGATAACCGAGCTCGCGCAGCCGGTCGATGTCGCGCCGGACCGTGCGGCGGGAGACCCCGAGCCGCTCGGCGAGCTCGCCGCCGGGCCATTCGCGGGGCGTCTGGAGGAGGGAGAGGAGCTGAAGCAGCCGTGCCGGGGTGTCGGTCGTCATGGAAACGAGGATGCCCCAGATCTAGGACATGATCTGACCTACATGACCGATAGCGTCAGCGGCATGAACCTCACCGAGACACAGCCCGTGGGCGACCGCCGCCGCTGGTTCGCTCTGGCCATCGTGATGACGGCGGCCTTCATGGACCTCGTGGACGTCACGATCGTCAATGTGGCGATTCCCTCGATCAAGCGCGCCGAGGGCGCCACCTTCAGCCAGGTGCAGTGGATCACCGCCGGTTACGCGCTGGCCTTCGCGGCCGGGCTCATCACCGGTGGCCGGCTCGGCGACATCCACGGCCGCAAGCGGATCTTCCTCATCGGCATAGGGGGCTTCACCCTCGCCTCCGCGCTGTGCGGGTTCGCCGTGAACCCCGAGATGCTGGTCGTCTCCCGCGTTCTGCAGGGTGCCATGGCGGCGCTGATGGTGCCGCAGGTGCTGTCGATCGTGCACGCGACGTTCCCGGCGCACGAACGCGGCAAGGTGTTCGGGCTGTTCGGCGCGATCGTGGGCCTCGGCGCCGTGTCCGGTCCGCTGCTCGGCGCGCTGCTCACGCAGTGGAATCTCTTCGGTCTGGAGTGGCGGCCCATCTTCCTGATCAACCTGCCCGTCGGCATCGCGGGCCTGATCCTCGGCAGCCGGTTCATCACCGAGTCCAAGGCCCCGCGCGCCCTGCGGCTCGACCTCGTCGGCGTCGCGCTGGTGACGCTGGGCCTGCTGATGGTGATCTACCCGCTCACCCGCGGCGAGGAGCTGGGCTGGCCGGTGTGGGGCTATGTCTCGATGGCCTGCGCGGCCCTGATCCTGGCGGTGCTGGTGGCCCACGAGCGGCGCAAGAGCGCCCGGGACGGCTCCCCGCTGATCGAGCTGTCGCTGTTCCGGGTGAAAAGCTTCGCGGCGGGCATCGCCGTGCAGACGGTGTTCGGGATCGTGCTCGGCGTCTTCTTCCTGGTCTGGACGCTGTACATGCAGATCGGCCTGGGCTGGAGCGCGCTGCGGGCCGGGCTGACCGGGGTGCCGTTCTCCATCGCCGTCTCCGCGGCGGCCGGGATGTCGGTGCAGCTGCTGGTGCCGCGCTTCGGACGCAAGGTGCTCCAGGCCGGCGCGCTGGTGATGGCGGCCGGAGTGCTGCTCTACATCTGGGAGTCCGACCGCTACGGCATGGGCATCACCTCCTGGCAGATGGCGCTGCCGCTGGTGGTCATGGGCGCCGGCATGGGCCTGATCGTGGCCCCGCTGACGGACGCCGTGCTCTCCGAGGTGCCGCGGGAGCACTCCGGGTCGGCCTCCGGGCTGATCAACACGGTGCAGCAGATGGGCAACGCGCTGGGCCTCGGCCTGGTGTCGGTGGTCTTCTTCGGGGTGATCGACGACCGGCTCACCCCGGCCGAGGTGGGCCCGGCCTACGCGGACGGCTTCCAGTACGCGCTGGGCTGGGTGGCCGCGGTGCTGGGCCTGATCTTCCTGCTGATGTTCGCGCTGCCGAAGCGTCCGGCGCAGCATGTCGAAGGGGCCGGGCCGGACGAGGCCACCGCCCCGGTGGCGGAGAAGAAGCCGGAACTGGTGTCCTGAGCACACGACATCGACCGCGGGCACGGGATCCCCTACGCCGGGTTCGCACCAACTGCGAGATACATCACGCTCCTCACGGTCCGGGGTACACATCCCGGACCGCGGGTGTGTACTGGGGCGCATGCCTGAGCACGACTCGATCTCGAGGGGGGTGGCGGGCGCCGGGCTTCTCGCCCTGGTCGCCCTCGCCTGCACGGCGGGACTGGTCGCGGTATGGCGCCGCGGCCTGGGACGCCGTTCCGGGCGCGGGCGGCGCGGACGGGCGGTGCAGTACGCGGCGGCCGCCCCGCAGCGGGTGCGGCACACCGGCCCCGGGATGCCCGTGATCCCCGGCCAGCGGCGTACGGGGCCGCTCGCGGAGGCGGTGCGTCTCACTCCGGAGGAGCGCGATGCCTTTGCGGGCCTGGTGCGACGCTTCCGGGGCGGCGGCCGCCACGAGGAGGACTGACAGGGCCCCCTCGGCTGGCAGGGCCCCCTCGGCTGGCAGGGCAACAACACTCGACAGGGCGAGAACGGCCGCCCGCGGTTCGGGGCGGGGCCTTCAGAAGATCCGGGCGGCCCTTCGCTCCATCGCGTCCCGGGCCGCGTCCTCGGTGACATACACCTCGCACATGTGCCGCCCGTCCGGGGTGGCCGTGTGCTCGACCTCCCACAGCGAGACCTCCGCACCGTCGCGGAGCAGGAACGCGTGCTCGTAGAGCGACAGGTTCAGCCCCGGACGCCCCGGATGCCGCGGCCGGCCGAAGGCCTGGGTGATCTGGTACGCGAACGCCCTGCTCAGCAGCGCGGCCGTCTCCGCGCCCGGCCGGT
This sequence comes from Streptomyces thermocarboxydovorans, assembly GCF_039524635.1. Classification (NCBI taxonomy): domain Bacteria; kingdom Bacillati; phylum Actinomycetota; class Actinomycetes; order Kitasatosporales; family Streptomycetaceae; genus Streptomyces; species Streptomyces thermocarboxydovorans. The sequence goes on from NZ_BAAAGU010000036.1 coordinate 34,272, forward strand.
CGGCGTTCTCCGCCCTGCGCAGTAAACGGCGGGCGTGGTCCGCCGAGTCGTCCGGCGCGTAGGCGTACCGGGGCGCGTGCACCATGGTCAGCTGCACCGTCACCGGCAGCTCGAAGTCCGGGGCGTCCGCCGGCAGCGGCAGCCGGGCGGTGGCGGCGCGCAGCTCCTCCTCGTCCGCGTACACCTCGTGCTGGGACTCGCCGCCCGGCGCGGTGTTGTGGACCAGCTCCCAGAGCGTGAGCGCCGATCCGTCGGACAGCAGCCAGGTGTGGCGGTAGGTCTCACGGTGCAGGCCCGCGCTGTGGTGCGCCGAGTGCAGCGAGGTGTCGTGCGCCAGCGCGCAGTCCAGGCGCCGTATCGTCTCGTCCGGCAGCTCGAAGGAGTTCAGGGTGCGGCCGAGGAGCCGTGCGAGGTGCTCCTTGGGGGACTCGGGCGAGTCGGCGGAATCGTACGCTGCCGTCTCGTACGGAACGCTCAAGGTTTCTCCCGGCGTCGCTGCATGTCACCTTGTGGGTGCATACCGTAGCCCCTCGGTCGGACATCATGTCCGGGATCCGAGAAAACGTGCGGGGAGAAAGACGAACGGGCCGCCCGGTGGGTTCCCGGGCGGCCCGAGGCGACGTCAGTTCCGGCCGTCCGGCGCGTACTTGACGGGTGCGGCGGGGGGCGGGACGGCTCAGACGGCGCTGCCCGCGACCCACTCGCTCCACTCCATGTTCCAGCCGTTGAGCCCGTTGTCCGGCGCGACCGTGGTGTCGGGGGAGTTCTTGACGATCACCACGTCCCCGATGAGGGAGTTGTCGTAGAACCACTTGCCGGGGGTGTCGCCCTGGGCGCCCCGCACGTCCTGCAGTCCGACGCAGCCGTGGCTGCCGCCGACCCGCCCGAACGGCGGGTTGCCCTTGTTGTACCAGTAGTTGCCGTGGATGAAGGTGCCGCTGGTGGTCAGCCGCATGGCGTGCGGCACGTCCTGGATGTCGTACTCCGAACCGAGGCCGACCGACTGGCTGTTCATCCGGGTCTGGACGAACTTCTCCGAGATCACCATCTGCCCGTTGTACGTGGAGTGCTGCGCGTCGCCCGCCGAGATCGGCACCGACTTGATCGTTTTGCCGTCCCGCACCACCGTCATGGTCTGGGTGTTCGCGTCCACCGTGGACACCTGGGAGCGGCCCACGGTGAAGGTCACCGTCTTCTTCTGCACGCCGTGGACGCCGTTCGCGCCCTCCACACCGTCCAGGTCGATCTTCACGGTGACCTTGGAGCCGGAATTCCAGTACTCCTTCGGACGGAAGTCGAGCCGCTGGGAGTTGAACCAGTGCCCGACCACCTTCTGCCCGCTGCTGGAGGTGACCCTGATGTGCGACTGGACGGCCTTCTTGTCGGTGATCGCCTTGTCGAAGGTGAACGACACCGGCATGCCGACACCGACCGTCGAGCCGTGCTCCGGCGTGTACGTGCCGATGAAGCTGTTCGCCGGGCTGACCGTGGTGAACTCCGACCCGGCCTTGGAGGTGCGTCCCTCGCCGTCCTTGGCGGTGGCCGCTATCCGGTACTTGGTGCCGCGCTCCAGCTGCTCCTTCGGCTTCCAGGCGCGCCCGTCGCCGGTCAGGTCGCCGGGCACCGCCTCGCCGGTCTCGGCCACGGTCATCTTCACGTCGGTCAGCCGGCCGCCGGTGACCTTCACCCCGGTGGAGTTGATGGAGGCGCCCGTCGAGCCGTCCTTCGCCGAGATCGCTATCGTCGCGCCCTTCGCGTCACCTCCCTCGCCTCCCTTGTCGCTGTCGGCGTTCGCGTTGCCCCCGCAGGCGGTGAGGGTGAGGGCGCCGACCAGCAGGGCGGCACACGCCGCCACCACGCGCCGCGCTGCAATGTCCGGCGTTGTCACGGGCTGCTCCAGGTTCGGTCGATGTGAGTGATCCGCACACGTACGTGAACCAAGAGCCCGCCGGCCCCGCCCCGGGTTCCGCCGCGCCCCGACCAGCGACATCACGGTGACAGAACCGCGACATTCCGCCCGCCGAGCGTATGAACGAGGGTTCGTGCGAGGGCAGTCGGGGTGTGCGGGAGATGGTGCGCGGGGCAGCCGGGGTGCAAGCCCGCCCGCGTGAGGGGCAGTCGGTCGGCGGGTGAGACAGCCCGAGGGGAGGGCAGCAGGCCCCGAAGGAGAGCCGGCGTGGGGCGACCGGGCGTCAGCCGGTGCCGTACAGCTCCTCGTACGACGGCCACGCGCCGCCCGGCGTCGACACCGGGGTGGCCGCCCGGACCGCCCGGGTGATGGCGAGGGTCACCATGTCCGCGCCCGCCGCGAGCAGTTCGTTCAGCGCCAGCGGGTCGGCGCGGTCGAGGTGCCGGCGGCCGGTGGCCAGGGTGAAGACCGTGTCACCGTCGTTGAGCAGGTGCACCGGGCGCACGGCGCGGGCGATGCCGTCGTGGGAGGTGCCCGCCAGCTTCTGGGCCTGCGCCTGGGTCAGGTCCGCGTCGGTGGCGACCACCGCGAGCGTGGTGTTGAGCGGCGGCGGCGCGTTCCGTTCGGCCGACTCCTCCAGACGCCGCCGCGCCGCCGCGTGCACCTTCTCCTCCGGATAGCGCACCCGGCCCCCGGCCAACTCCCCGTACAGCACCCCCGTTTCCAGGTCCACCGCCGACCCCGCCGCGTTGGCCACCACCAGCGCGGCCACCGTGAACCCCGACTTCAGCACCGTGCTCGCCGTGCCGACCCCGCCCTTCATCACGCCGACCACGGCTCCGGTGCCGGCGCCCACGCAGCCCTGCTCGACCGGTGCCCCGGGCTCGCTCGCCGCGGCCGCCTCCACCGCGGCGCGCCCCAGGGCCGCGTCCGGCCGGGCCCGGAAGTCGCCGCCCCGGCCCAGGTCGAAGACGCAGGCGGCCGGTACGACCGGCACGACATGCTTCGGGTCGGCGCCGACCCGCACACCGCGCCCCTGCTCCTCCAGCCAGGCCATCACCCCGGAGGCGGAGTCGAGGCCGTAGGCACTGCCGCCGGTCAGCACGATCGCCTCGGCCTTCTGCACCAGGTTCCGCGGATCCAGCGCGTCGGTCTCCTTGGTGCCGGGACCGCCGCCCCGCACATCCACGGCGGCCACCGCCCCGCCCTGGGGCGCCAGCACCACCGTGGTGCCGGTGAGCCATCCGCCGCCGCTGCGCGTCGCGTGCCCCACCCGCAGGCCGGCCACATCGGTCAGTGCGTCAACTGTCATGCGCTCAGTGTGGTGCACGCCCCGGACGGCCAGGCGCTGTTTACACGCCGGCCGCCGCCTCGGCCACCCGCCGGCGGGGCCGTACCCTGGGACGTATGAGCACCGCCCCCGGACCCGAGCCGCGCGAGCCGAAGCCCGCGCTGGTCTTCGACGACCCGCTGGACCAGCAGACCTCGGACGACACCGACCGAGGGTGGGGCGAGGCACCGTCCGGCGACAGCGCGGCCGATCTCAAGCGCTTCCTCGACGAGAAGCCGCCCCACCACATCTGAGCCGGGCGCCCGGTTACGCCTCTCCGCGTCCCGACTGCCGCTGCGCGACCAGCTCGTCGCGGATCTCCTTGAGCACCTCCAGCTCGGTCACCCTCGACGAGCTCCTTCGCGCCCTCCTTGGCCTTCCTGCGGTCGGCCACCCTGGCCAGGTACTTCGACATGGGCAGCACCATCAGGAAGTAGACGACCGCCGCGGTGATCAGGAACTGCAGTGTGGCTCCGAGCACCGAACCCCACAGGATCCGCACCCCCGTCGCCGAGTCGCCGGTGCCCTCGCAGGGCCCCTTCAGGCAGGAGGTGTAGCTGTCGAGGTTCTTGGTGCCGAAGGCGCCGACCAGCGGGTTGATCACGCCCCGCACGACCGCGTTGACGATGTTGGTGAACGCGGCGCCGATCACCACGGCGACGGCCAGATCGACGACGTTCCCGCGCATCAGGAAGGCCTTGAAGCCCTGCCACACGGATTCCTTCTTCTCGCTCACCTCGGGGCCCCATCTCACATACGCGGTGCGTGCAGCAAAACGCTCCGCAACCTACGTCAACGCCGTGCGGGCCTGTCCAATCGGGTCGCTCGGAAGGGACATGCAGCGGCCGGGCGGGGACAGGGGTGTTCGGGACGGCGGCGACAGGGGCGTTCAGCACAGGGTCACCGCCAGCCGTGCCGTGGCGCTCGCGCCGGCGAGTTCGGCCGCCACGGGGCGCGGTACCGAGAGGACTACCAGGGCACCGCTCTCTTCCGGCCCTTCCGCCACCGGCTCCGGGACCTCGGACACCCGCGCCCCGCGTGCCACCACGCGGGCCTCGCCTCCGGTCGCCGTCTCCTCGGCGGCGATGACGTCGACGCGGTCCCCCGGCCGCAGCAGCCGGACCGTGGCCGCGTCGGAGATCCGCACCGGTGCCGTGACCATCGCCGCGGCGGTGCGCGCCGCCCGGGCCGGGGCACGCTCACCGGTCGCCGCCGGGGCCGCGCGGGAGGCCGGTGTCCGCTCGGGATGACCCCGGGAGCGGTCGGTGCTGTCCCGTGGCCCGGCCGCGACCAGCGCCGCCGCCGTCACCGCGAGGCCCACCGCCACGGCCCGCCTGCGGTGCCGGGCCAGCGCGGGGGACCCCAGCAGGCCGGCGCGCACCCGCACCGGGGCGAAGTGCGGCACCTCGCACGTGGGAGGGACCCCGGCGCCGGGCGGGCCGGAGACCGGGGTGCCGGCGGCGGAGGCGCTGGGCGAGATCAGGGGCGCCGAGAACTGACGAGAGGACCAGGGAGAGGGCCGAGGAGAGGGCTGAGGGGCGGGCCGAGGAGAGGGCTGAGGAGAGGGCTGACGCGAGGTCGGGCGAGCGGACTGACGGAGTGACATGAGGACCACCACCTGGTGACGGAGACCGGCTTGCGATCCCCACGATGAGGCCTCGCGCCGATCTCCGCCGGGCTCTGTGGACACCCTCCGGCCTGTGGAAAACCCGCTCACCCGAACGAGCCGCTCCGGCTCCCAGAGCCGTTCCAGCTCACGGACCTCCAGCTCTCCGATCCGCTCCAGCTCGCTGAGCGCTCGGGACCACGGAGCCGTTCCAGCTCACGGAGCTCCAGCTCTCCGGGCCGCCCCGGCTCCCCGCCCCGTCAGCCCCTCACGGTCCCCAATGGGCTCCGGACCGCCCGCGCCCGCTAACTCACCGCCGCCCTACGGCAGCTCGAACCCCGGATCCATCCCCCCGAGCGCCGAGGTGCACAGACAGTCCCGCTCCTCGTTCGCCGGCAGCGCCGCCACCGCGTCGAACAGCACTCCTCGCAGCCGGTCCACGTTCGCCGCGAACACCCGCAGCACCTCGTCGTGCGAGACGCCCTCCCCGGTCTCCGCGCCCGCGTCGAGGTCGGTGACCAGGGTCAGCGAGGTGTAGCAGAGCTCCAGCTCGCGGGCGAGCGCCGCCTCCGGGTGGCCGGTCATGCCCACCACCGACCAGCCCTGCGCCTGATGCCACAGGGATTCCGCGCGGGTGGAGAAGCGGGGCCCCTCGACCACGACGAGCGTGCCCCCGTCGACCGCCTCCCAGTCCCGCCCGCGCGCGGCCTTCAGCGCGGCCGCACGGCCGGTCGGGCAGTAGGGGTCGGCCAGCGACACATGCACCACGTTCGGCACCGTGCCGTCGGGCAGCGGCAGCCCGTCGAAGTAGGTGCCGATCCGGGACTTGGTGCGGTCCACCAGCTGGTCGGGGACGAGCAGCGTGCCCGGCCCGTACTCGGGGCGCAGCCCGCCCACCGCGCACGGCCCGAGGACCTGGCGCACGCCCACCGAGCGCAGTGCCCAGAGGTTGGCCCGGTAGTTGATCCGGTGCGGCGGCAGATGGTGACCGCGGCCGTGCCGGGGGAGGAAGGCGACCCGCCGGGCGGCCACCTCGCCGAAGAAGAGGGAGTCGCTGGGCGCCCCGTAGGGGGTGTCCACCTGGACCTCGGTCACATCGTCGAGGAAGGAGTAGAAGCCGGAGCCGCCGATCACACCGATCTCGGCCGCGGGCGCGGAAGCGTTCGCCGTGTTCGCCATGCCCCGAACCCTAACGGCCCGTGCAAACGCCAAGGACCCCGTCGTCGCAGGACGACAGGGTCCGGAAGGCTGTGCCTGTGAGCCTTGCGCCTCAGGCGGCGGTGGTGCTGGTGGAGCTGCTGCTCGTCGAGGACGAGGAGGAGGACGAGCCCGACCCGGAGTCCGAGGACGACGAGGAGCTCGACGACTTCGAGGCGGGAGAGCTGCTCGAGGAGGTGTTGCGGCTGTCGTTGCGGTAGAAGCCGGAACCCTTGAAGACAATGCCGACCGCCGAGAACACCTTCTTCAGGCGGCCCTTGCAGCTGGGGCACTCGGTCAGGGCGTCGTCGGTGAACTTCTGCACCGCCTCGAGGCCCTCGCCGCACTCGGTGCACTGGTACTGATAGGTGGGCACTGTCTTCCTCCTGGCACTCTCACTCGATGAGTGCTAACGACGAACCATAGTGACTCATTCCTTGCGTTCAGTCCACTGCGAGGGGCGTGCGGTGACCGACGCCACGTGCCACGGTGCGCCCGCGCGGGCCCGGCACCAGCCGTGACCGCAGTGCCAGCAGGGTCACCAGCGTCAGCACGGTGCCGCCCATCGGCACCAGGAAGCCGGCGCCGGTCCACAGGCGGTCCTCCAGCTGGCCGGCGAGGGTGACGGCGGCCGCCTGGCCGAGCGCGACGGCGCCGGTGAGCCAGGTGAACGCCTCGGTGCGGGCGCCGGCCGGCACCAGCTCCTCGACGATCGTGTAGCCGGTGATCAGGGCCGGTGCGATGCACATGCCGGCCAGCAGGCCCAGCCCGGCGAGCAGCAGTGCCGAGTGCGCGGTCCACAGGGCGGACGCGGTCAGGGCGAGCGCGGTGTAGCCGAGGACCAGGCGCCGCTGCGGGGTGATCTTCCAGGCGATGGCGCCGCAGGCTATGCCGGAGAGCATGTTGCCCGTGGCGAAGATGCCGTAGAGGACGCCGTTGAGGCCGGGCTCGCCGATCGACTGGGTGAAGGCCGCAAGCGACACCTGCATGCCGCCGAAGACGGACCCGATGCCCAGGAAGGTCACGATCAGCACCCGCACGCCGGGGACGCGCAGTGCGGAGCCGTGCTCCACGCGCGCGCCGCCGTCGACGCCCACCGCGGGCTGGGTGCGCTTCTGGGTGGCGAACAGCAGTCCGCCGATCAGGGTCAGCGAGGCCTCGGCGACCAGGCCGGCGGCCGGGTCGACGGCCGTGCACAGGGCGGTGGCCAGCAGCGGGCCGACCACGAAGGTCAGCTCGTCGGTGACGGACTCGAAGGCCGCGGCGGTGGTCATCAGCCGGGGGTTCTTGAGGATCACGCCCCAGCGGGCCCGCACCATCGGGCCGATCTGCGGCACCGAGGCGCCGGTGGGCACGGCCGCGGCGAACAGCGCCCACAGCGGGGCACCGGCCAGCGCCAGCGCGGTCAGGCCGAGGCCCGCCGAGGCATGCACGACGACGCCGGGGACGAGCACGGCGCGCTGGCCGTACCGGTCGGCGAGCCGCCCGTTGCAGGGGGCGAACAGCGCCATGGAGACGCCGGTGACGGCCGCGACGGCGCCGGCCGCGCCGTAGGAGCCGGTGGTGTGCTGCACCAGCAGCACGATGGAGAGCGTGAGCATCGCGAACGGCTGACGTGCCGCGAAGCCGGGGAGCAGGAAGGTCCAGGCGCCGCGGGTGCGCAGCAGCCGGCCGTATCCCGGACGGGAGGTGGCAGCAGCCGAATTCTGCATCTTCGACTTCTTCGACGTGGTGACCGTGGATGCCACGGCCCGTGCCTTTCTGCCGCCTGGTAGCGCAGGCCCGGATTACGGGCGCGCCGAGAGCTGTCCTCTTGCGCTGACTGCGGTAGATACCGGTGCCACAGCTCAGGGCGCCCGGCCGCCATACGGTCGCGCCAGCTCTGCATCAGGCAGAGTTGGTTCGATCTGGGGTCCCCCGCATGGTACAGGGACCCCCGACCGCCCGAGAACGCCACCTGCAGCTCCGGCCGCCGAGCCGGGCTGCTCAGGAGGCGCCGCTCGCAGCCCTCGCCGTCGCACCGGACGCCGAAAGGCCACCGCCCCCGACCCGCACCCCTCAAGACCGCCGTCCACCGCCCTCGTCGTCGTTCCCCAGCCAGCCCGCCAGCTTGCCGCCGCGGCCCACCGCGCGCAGGCGGCGCTCGGTGGCGTCGCGTACCGGGTCGGTGGCGACCACCAGCAGTTCGTCGCCCTGGCGCAGCACGGTCGAGGGGCTCGGGACGAAGGACTTTCCGTCGCGGACGACGAGGGTGACGGCGGAGCCGGTGGGCAGCCGCAGCTCGCCCACCTCCACGCCGTGCATCCTGGAGCCCTTGGGGATGGCGACCGACAGCAGATGCCCGCGCAGCCGCTCCAGCGGCGCGGACTCCACGCCGAGGTCGGCGGCCTCGTCGCCCTGGCCCAGGTGCAGCTTGCGGGCCACCCACGGCAGGGTCGGTCCCTGGATCAGGGTGTAGACGACCACCAGCACGAAGACGATGTTGAAGATCTTCCGGCTGGCCTCGACGCCCTCCACCATCGGGATCGTCGCCAGGATGATGGGCACGGCGCCGCGCAGCCCGGCCCAGGACATCAGCGCCTGCTCCGGCCAGGGCACCCGGAACGGCAGCAGGCAGAAAATCACGCTGAGCGGGCGGGCCGCCATGGTCAGCACCAGTCCGACGACGAGCGCGGGCACCACGTCGTCGCCCAGTTCGCTCGGCGTGACCAGCAGGCCGAGCAGGACGAACATGCCGATCTGCGCGAGCCAGCCGAGCCCCTCGGCGAAGCCGCGGGTGGCCGGCCAGTGCGGCAGCCGGGCGTTGCCCAGCACCATCGAGGCGAGGTAGACGGCGAGGAATCCGCTGCCGTGGGCCATGGCGCCGGCCGCGTAGGCGCCGACGGCGATGGCCATCACGGCGATCGGGTACAGACCCGAGGCGGGCAGGGCCACCCGGCGCAGCCCCCAGGCGCCCAGCCAGCCCACGGCGAGACCGATCGCGGCGCCGATGGCCAGCTCCAGCAGGATCACGCCGAGCATGACGTACCAGTCGTCGACCGGCCCGGCCGTGGAGAGGGACACCACCAGAAGGACCACGGGCGCGTCGTTGAAGCCGGACTCGGCCTCGAGCGTGCCGGTCACCCGGGACGGGAGGGGGATCCTGCGCAGCACCGAGAAGACGGCCGCGGCGTCCGTCGAGGAGACCACCGCGCCGATGATCAGCGCCTGCCGCCACTCGAGCCCGATCAGATAGTGCGCGCCGGTGGCCGTGACGCCGACGCTCACCGCGACGCCGGCCGTGGCCAGCGCGGAGGCGGTGGGCAGGGCGGGCTTGATCTCGTTCCACTTGGTGCCCAGACCACCCTCGGCCAGGATCACCACCAGGGCCGCGTACCCGATGACCTGTGTCAGCTCGGCATTGTCGAACTGGATGTTCCCGATGCCGTCCTGGCCCATGGCGATGCCGATGCCCAGGTAGACGAGCAGGCTGGGGAGCCCGCTGCGCGAGGAGATCCGGACCGCTGCCACGGCGACGAGCAGGACGAGCGAGCAGACCAACAGGAGCTGGTTGAGGTGGTGGATGGTCAGCGGACCTTCCCTTCTCCCGGGCGAATTGCTTTGTTAGGTTACCTAACTCTCGGCCGTTTCCCGATGCTCGCGCGGGCGGCGTCGAACGCCGGTGCGGTCCGGTTCCCGACTCCCCGTCCAGAGGTACGGGGCCCTCCGCATATCGTTGCTCCAGCGCTCACACAGAAGAACAGCCCGACCTGCCGCTCGCGTTAGGACAGCAAGGACAGCGATGCCCACCGATACCACCGCCTCCACGGGTCAGCAGCCCGGCACGTCCGGCAGGAAAAGCAGAACAAAAGGGCGCAAACTCCGCCTGATCGTGCTCGTCCTGGTGCTGGCCCTGATCGGCGGTGTGGCCTACGGGGCGTACTGGTCCATCAGCACCGTGCGTGCCTCCTTCCCGCAGACCAAGGGCTCGATCACTCTGCAGGGTCTCACCGGCACCGTCGACGTGAAACGGGACGGGAACGGCATTCCGCAGATCTATGCCTCTTCCGACGAGGACCTGTTCATGGCGCAGGGCTATGTCCAGGCGCAGGACCGGTTCTACGAGATGGACGTCCGCCGGCATCTGACCGCCGGGCGCCTGTCGGAGATGTTCGGCAGGGGCCAGGTCGAGAACGACGAGTTCCTGCGCACCCTCGGCTGGCACCGGATCGCCCAGGAGGAGTACGAGAAGAAGCTCTCGCCGCAGACCAGGAAGTACCTCCAGGCGTACGCCAAGGGGGTCAACGCCTACCTCGAGGGCAAGGAGGGCGAGGAGATCTCCCTGGAGTACGCGGCGCTGGGCTTCGAGAACGACTACAAGCCCGGCCCGTGGACCCCGGTCGACTCGGTGGCCTGGCTGAAGGCGATGGCCTGGGACCTGCGCGGCAACATGCAGGACGAGATCGACCGCGCCCTGATGACCAGTCGCCTCGGCCCGAAGCAGATCGCCGACCTGTATCCGGCGTACCCCTACAGCCGGAACAAGCCGGTCATCCGCGAGGGCCAGTACAACGAGCTCACCAAGGCGTACGAGCAGGGAGACGGCGCGAGCGGCACGGGCACCGGGAACGGCACCGGCACCGGGACCGGTACCGGTAGCGGCACGGGAGCAGGGACCGGCACGGGCACGGGTACGGGTACGGGTACGGGCGCCGGAACGGGTACCGGCACCGGTGCGGGAAGCGGGACCGGCGGGTCCGCGCTGGAGAGTCAGCTCACCGGCCTCCAGGAGGTCATGAAGGACCTCCCGACCGCCGTCGGCGTCAACGGCGACGGCATCGGCTCCAACTCCTGGGTGGTCTCCGGCAAACACACCATCACCGGCAAGCCGCTGCTCGCCAACGACCCGCACCTGTCGGCCTCGCTGCCGTCCGTCTGGTACCAGATGGGCCTGCACTGCCGCAGCGTCTCCGCCAAGTGCCAGTACGACGTGGCCGGTTACACCTTCGCGGGCATGCCCGGAGTGATAATCGGACACAACCAGGACATCGCCTGGGGTCTGACCAACTCCGGCGTCGACGTCACCGACCTCTACCTGGAGAAGATCACCGGCGACGGCTACCAGGTCGACGGCAAGATCAAGCCGTTCAGGACGCGCGAGGAGACCATCAAGGTCGCCGGCGGCCCCGACGAGAAGATCGTCGTCCGGGAGACGGACAACGGCCCCCTGCTCTCCGACCGCAGCAAGGAGCTGGTGCGGGTCGGCAAGAAGGCCACCGTCGACAACGCCGCCCCCGACCGCGGCGACGGCTACGGCGTCTCCCTGCGCTGGACCGCCCTCGACCCCGGCCGCACCATGGACTCCGTCTTCGCCATCAACCGGGCGAAGAACTGGAACGACTTCCGTGAGGCCGCCCGGCTCTTCGAGGTGCCCTCGCAGAACCTGGTCTACGCCGACACCGACAACCACATCGGCTACACGCTGCCCGGCAGGATCCCCACCCGCGCCCAGCGCCACGACGGCTCGATCCCGGCGCCCGGCTGGGACAGCGACTACCGCTGGACCGGCTGGATCGACCCGGACGAGCTGCCCTACGAGTACGACCCCGAGCGCGGCTACATCGTCACCGCCAACCAGGCCGTCGTCGGCGAGGACTACCCGTACACGCTGACCACGGACTGGGGCTACGGCGCCCGCAGCCAGCGCATCACCGACCTGATCCAGTCGAAGATCAAGGACGGCGGCAAGATCTCCACCGACGACATGCGGCAGATGCAGCTCGACAACCAGAGCTCCATCGCCAAGTTGCTGGTGCCCGAGCTGCTCAAGATCGACGTCGGCGACAAGGACGTCCGCGAGGCGCAGAAGCTGCTGGAGGGCTGGGACTACACCCAGGACGCCGACTCGGCCGCCGCCGCGTACTTCAACGCCGTGTGGCGCAACATCCTGGAGCTGGCCTTCGGCAACAAGCTGCCCAAGGAGCTGCGGGTCGAGGGCCAGTGCCTGTGGGTCGAGCCGGTCAACACCACCGGTCCCGCCGACGAGACCCGCAAAGTGCGCGAGTGCGGCATGCGGGCGCCGGACCAGGCGCAGCCGGACGGCGGCGACCGCTGGTTCGAGGTGGTCCGCAATCTGATGGACGACCAGGACAGCGACTGGTGGAAGACCGCCAAGGCGGGCACCCGTCCGGGCGCCGAGAACCGTGACGAGCTGTTCAAGCGCGCCCTGATCGACGCCCGCTGGGAGCTGACCGCCAAGCTCGGCAAGGACATCGACACCTGGAGCTGGGGCCGGCTGCACCGCCTGTTCCTGAAGAACCAGACCCTGGGCACCGAGGGCCCGGGCCTGCTGCAGCGCGTCCTCAACCGGGGGCCGTGGAAGCTCGGCGGCGGCGAGGCGACCGTCAACGCCACCGGCTGGAACGCGGCCGGCGGCTACGGGGTCGTCTGGGTGCCGTCGATGCGGATGGTGGTCAACCTCGGCGACCTCGACAAGTCCCGCTGGATCAACCTCACCGGCGCCTCCGGCCACGCCTACAACGCCCACTACGTCGACCAGACCGACAAGTGGGCCGAGGGCAAGCTGCTGGAGTGGTCGTTCTCCGACCGGGCGGTGCAGGACAGCACGAGCGACACGCTGCTGCTCAAGCCCTGAGCGGACCGGCGCAGTGACGAAGGGGCCTTCCGGACTTCCGAAGGGCCCCTTCCTCATGTCCGGGGCCATCTCCTCGTGCAGGCCCCGGAATCCTCGTGCATGCCCCGGGAGGTCAGCCGAACCTGCGCACCCCCGACGGCGTCACCGCCGCGTGCACCGGCCGGTCGTGCGGCTCCCCGGGCACGTGCTCGACGACCTCCGCGTCGTACAGCAGCACCATCAGCGACGGACGCGCGCCCGCGCGCTCCAGGCGGGCCAGGACCCGGTCGTAGGAGCCGCCGCCGCGGCCCAGCCGCATCCCGCGCCGGTCGACGGCGAGGCCCGGCAGCAGCACCACGTCCGCCTTCAGGATCGCGTCCGGGCCGAGCGGCGCCCCGCCCGGCTCGAAGAGGTGCATCCTGCCGCCGTGCCTGACGGAGGCGAGGGAGTCCTCGCCCGTGTAGAGGCCCCAGTCCAGGTCGTTGTCCGGGAGCAGCGCGGGCAGCAGCACCCGGACACCTCGCTCGTGCAGCGCGTCCAGCAGCGCACGGGTGCCGGGCTCGCTCCCCACCGAGACGTACGCGGCCACCGTGCGCGCCTGCGCCAGTTCGGGCAGGGCGAGCGCCTGCTCGGCCAGCGCGGCCGCCGCAACCCGCACGTCATCCGCGGTCAAGGCGCGCCTCGCCTCGGCGATGTGCCGCCGCAACGCGCGCTTGTCAGCCTCGTCCGAGCCCTTGTTCTGTCTCAAGATTGTCCTCGTACTGTCTCAATATGCTCATATGAGCGGGAAGTAACCGGAGCGACAGATTCCCAGTTATCGCACCGGATATGGTGTCCGGCATGAGTCAGTCGCACCCTCGGATCAGCAAGGCTGTCATTCCCGCAGCAGGCCTTGGGACCCGGTTCCTGCCCGCCACCAAGGCCACCCCGAAGGAAATGCTGCCGGTCGTCGACAAGCCGGCGATCCAGTATGTGGTCGAAGAGGCCGTCGCCGCGGGTCTCGACGACGTCCTCATGGTCACCGGACGCAACAAGCGCCCCCTGGAGGACCACTTCGACCGCAACTATGAACTGGAGTCCGCCCTCGAGAAGAAGGGCGACGCCGAACGCCTCGCCAAGGTCCAGGAGTCCAGCGACCTCGCGACCATGCACTACGTCCGCCAGGGCGACCCCAAGGGTCTCGGCCACGCCGTGCTGTGCGCCGCGCCGCACGTGGGTGACGAGCCCTTCGCGGTGCTCCTCGGCGACGACCTGATCGACCCGCGCGACCCGCTGCTGAAGCGGATGATCGAGGTGCAGGCGCAGTACGGCGGCAGCGTCATCGCCCTGACGGAGGTGGCCCCGGAGCAGATTCACCTCTATGGCTGCGCCGCCGTCGAGACCACCGAGGACGCCGACGTGGTCCGCGTGGGCGGCCTCGTGGAGAAGCCCGAGCCGGTCGACGCCCCGTCCAACCTGGCCGTCATCGGCCGTTACGTGCTCGACCCCGCCGTCTTCGGGATACTGCGCGAGACCGAGCCCGGCCGCGGCGGCGAGATCCAGCTCACCGACGCGCTGCAGAAGCTCGCCGCCGACGAGAGCATCGGCGGCCCGGTGCACGGCGTCGTCTTCAAGGGCCGCCGCTATGACACCGGCGACCGAGGCGACTACCTCCGTGCCATTGTCCGACTCGCGTGCGAACGTGAAGACCTGGGCCCGGACTTCCGGACCTGGCTCCGCCGTTACGTCACCGAGGAGATGCAGCGAAGTTGAGCACCGCCGCGCCCCGCACCGCAGGCCCGGACCACCTCTGGACGGTGGACGAGCACCTGGACGACATCCTCAGCACCGTCCGCCCGCTCGAACCCATCGAACTCAACCTCCTCGACGCACAGGGCTGCGTCCTGGTGGAGGACATCACAGTCCCGGTGTCCCTGCCCCCCTTCGACAACAGCTCGATGGACGGGTACGCGGTGCGCGTCGCGGACGTCGCGGGCGCCAGCGAGGCCTACCCGGCGGCCCTGGAGGTCGTCGGGGACGTCGCGGCCGGCCAGTCCGAGCTGCTGCACGTGGGCCCCGGCCAGGCCGCCCGCATCATGACCGGCGCCCCGCTGCCGCCCGGCGCGGAGACCGTCGTCCCCGTGGAGTGGACCGACGGCGGCCTCGGTGAGGGCCCCGTCACCGGCATGCGCGCCCGCAGCCTCGCCCCCGAGGCGGCCGGCGGCCAGGTGCTGGTCTACCGCCCGGCCGGGGCGGGCGCCCACGTCCGCGCGCAGGGCAGCGACGTGAAGGCCGGGGACCGCGCGCTCGAGGCCGGCACCGTGCTCGGCCCGCCGCAGATCTCCCTGCTCGCCGCCATCGGCCGTGGCACCGTCCGGGTACGGCCCCGCCCGCGCGTGGTGGTCATGTCCACCGGCAGCGAACTCGTCCAGCCCGACGAGGAACTGCGGCCGGGTCAGATCTACGACTCCAACAGCTACGCCCTGACCGCCGCCGCCCGTGACGCCGGCGCCATCGCCTACCGGGTGGGAGCGGTCGCCGACGACGCCGACACCCTGCGCGACGCCATCGAGGACCAGCTGGTCCGCGCCGACCTGATGGTCACCACCGGCGGGGTCAGCGTCGGCGCGTACGACGTGGTCAAGGAGGCCCTGTCCTACGCCGGGGACGAGGACGAGCCGGGCAGCGGCGTGGAGTTCCGCAGGCTCGCCATGCAGCCCGGCAAGCCCCAGGGCTTCGGCTCCATCGGCCCCGACCACACCCCGTTGCTGGCCCTCCCCGGCAACCCGGTCTCCTCCTACGTCTCCTTCGAGCTGTTCGTCCGGCCCGCCATCCGCACCCTCATGGGCCTGCCCGACGTGCACCGGCCCCGGACCCGGGCCACCCTCACCGCCGACGAGCCGCTCACCTCCCCCAAGGGCCGCCGCCAGTTCCTGCGCGGCCGCTACGCCGACGGGAAGGTGACCCCGGTGGGCGGCGCCGGATCCCATCTGGTGGCCGCGCTCGCCCGGGCGAACGCGCTGATCGTCGTCCCCGAGGACACCGAGTCCGTCGCGCCCGGCACGGACGTCGAGGTGGTCCTGCTGGGCTGACCGGCTCCGACGCGCGGTACCGTGTCGCGCACAGCAGGCCCGCGCGCTGGACCGCGCCGGGCCCGGACCGGGAGCACCGAGCAGCATGACTGTGCCATCCCGGGGGGAGACCCCCGGCACCGCCGAGCAGGAGACCGAGCGGCAGCGCCTGACCCACATCGACGAGGCGGGCGCGGCCCGCATGGTCGACGTGTCCGGCAAGGACGTCACCGCGCGCACCGCCCGCGCCACCGGCCGCGTTCTCGTCTCGCCCCGCGTGATCGAGCTGCTGCGCGGCGAGGGCGTGCCCAAGGGCGACGCGCTGGCCACCGCGCGGATCGCGGGGATCATGGGCGCCAAGCGCACCCCCGATCTGATCCCGCTGTGCCACCCCCTGTCGCTGTCCGGTGTGAAACTGGACCTCGAGGTCGCGGACGACGCGGTGGAGATCGCGGCCACCGTGAAGACCACGGACCGCACGGGCGTCGAGATGGAGGCGCTCACCGCGGTCTCGGTCGCCGCGCTCACCGTGATCGACATGGTCAAGGCGG
Source organism: Streptomyces thermocarboxydovorans (assembly GCF_039524635.1). NCBI lineage: Bacteria > Bacillati > Actinomycetota > Actinomycetes > Kitasatosporales > Streptomycetaceae > Streptomyces > Streptomyces thermocarboxydovorans. The sequence goes on from NZ_BAAAGU010000036.1 coordinate 50,528, forward strand.
TCGACAAGGAGGCGGTCATCACGGACGTGCGGGTCGAGGAGAAGACGGGCGGCAAGTCGGGCGACTGGAGCAGGGCATGAGCTATCGCGCGCTGGTGGTCACCGCCTCCAACCGCGCCGCGGCCGGGGTCTACGAGGACCGGGGCGGGCCGCTGATCGCCGAGGGCCTGAAGCGGCTCGGCTTCGAGGTCGACGGCCCGCAGATCGTGCCGGACGGCGACCCGGTGGAGGCCGCGCTGCGCGCGGGCGCCGACGCCGGGTACGACGTCATCGTCACCACCGGCGGCACCGGCATCTCGCCCACCGACCGCACCCCGGAGGCCACCCGCCGGGTGATCGACCGCGAGGTCCCCGGCATCGCGGAGGCCATCCGGGCGCACGGCCGGGACAAGGTGCCGACGGCGGCGCTGTCCCGGGGGCTGGCCGGGGTCGCGGGCAGCACGCTGATCGTGAACCTGCCCGGCTCCAGCGGCGGCGTCAGGGACGGCCTGGCCGTCCTGGAGCCCCTGCTGCGGCACGCCGTCGACCAGCTGCGCGGCGGTGACCACCCCGGACCCGCCGCGGACAGCGGGGGTGCGACCTGAACCGGCCCTTCTGGCCCGTGGAGCTGGTGGACGGCGACATCGTCCTCCGGCCGATAAGGCTGCGCGACCAGCGGGCCTGGCGCGAGGTCAACCGGCGCAACCGCGACTGGCTGCGGCCCTGGGAGGCGACCATCCCGCCGCCGACGCCCAACGGGCCGGTCGCCCACCGGCCGACCTACCGTCAGATGGTGCGCCATCTGCGGTCGGAGGCCAACGCGGGCCGGATGCTGCCGTTCGTGATCGAGTACCAGGGGCGGCTGGCCGGTCAGTTGACGGTCGCCGGGATCACCTGGGGGTCGATGTGCTCGGGGCACATAGGCTACTGGGTGGACGAGGCGGTGGCCGGGCGCGGGGTGATGCCGACGGCGGTGGCGCTCGCTGTGGACCACTGTTTCCGGACCGTCGGACTGCACCGGATCGAGGTCTGCATTCGCCCGGAGAACGGGCCCAGCCGACGGGTCGTGGAGAAACTCGGATTCCGCGAAGAGGGACTGCGGCCGCGATATCTGCACATCGACGGAGCATGGCGGGACCATCTCGTCTTCGCCCTCACCGCGGAGGAAGTGCCCGAGGGGCTGCTCAACCGCTGGCACCGGTCGCGGGCCCGCGACGAGCGGCGTGACCCGGGCGTCCGCCACCAACCCGGAAATTGAATAAACGTTCGAAATTGATCGGATGGCGACCGAGTGAAGGCGGAGAATTCCCGTCCCGGATGGTCCGCTGATCGCATGCGTCACAAGAAACGTTCGAAATATCAGCCAGATCGTGCGACACACCGGCGGAATTGGCAGATGGCGTCATGCAAACCCCTCTACCGTGTGAGGTGTGAGCAGCAGCGGCCTCATCTACGCAGTCATCGTCGGGGCCTGGGCCGCCTACTTGGTGCCGATGTGGCTCCGTAGGCAGGACGAGCTCAACGAGGCTCGTCCGACGGAACGCTTCAGCACCGCCATCCGACTGCTGTCCGGACGGGCGGGCATGGAGCGCCGGTACGCCAAGGACCTGCGGGCGCGCTCCGCCGACGAGGCGGAGTACGACGCCCACGACCCGGACGCGGTCACCGACTCGGTGGACGTCCGGGCCTTCGCCGTGTCCCAGACCCGACCCGAGGAACCCGTCCCGGAGCCCGCCCCCGAGCCCCTGGCCGACCCCGAGGAACCCACCGTGCGGGTCCCGGCGGCCCGGCAGGAACCGCCGGCCGAGCGGGCCGAGAGAGCCGACCGCGCCGTGCGGGCGGCCCAGCGCGCCCAGAAGGCCCGCTCGGCGGAGGCCGCCGCGGCGCGGGCCCGGCGCTCCAAGGTGCTCGCGCGCCGCCGGCGCACCACCACGCTGCTCTTCCTCGCCTTCACCCTGGGCGCGATCGTCGCGGCCGTCGGAGGGCTCGCCTTCCTGTGGGCGCCGGGCGTGCCCGCCGTGCTGCTCAGCGCGTACATCGCCTACCTCCGCTCCCAGGAGCGGCGCCGCTTCGCCTACCAGATGGACCGCAGGCAGGCCGAGGCCGCCGCCCAGCGCCTGCACGACCGCCGCCGCCGGCCCCACACCCGCCCCGCGGCCGAGGAGACCGAATCCGCCGAGCCGCAGGACGGCCCGCCCTCCGGCTCCGCCCCGGACCCCGGTCTGTCCGCCCTCGCCGCCGACCGCCGCGCCCTGGTCGAGCAGACCGACCACGCCGAGTGGGTCGACCAGCAGCGCGAGCGCCGGCGGCCTCCCGGCCAGGGCGACAGCTGGGACCCCGTCCCGGTGCCGCTGCCGACGTACGTGACGGCGCCGGTCGCCCCGCGCGCCACCAGCGACGTGGACCTGGGCGCACCGGACATCTGGAGCTCCGCCCGCTCCAGCGCGGTCGCACCGGATGAGGCGCCGGCCGCCGAGCCCACCGTGCCGGAGCCGGCCGAGCCCGCCGACCGGCAGGACGCCGACCCGCGCAGCGACGTCCGCCGCGCCGCCTCGGCCCGCCGCGCCCGCGAGCGCGGACGCACCCCGCTCTTCGACCAGTACGAGGACGCGGAGCACCGCCGGGCCGCCAACGAGTAGCCCGCCGCCCACCTCGAACAACGGATTTTTGAGCACCCCGGCGGGGATGCTAAAGTTTCACTCGTTGCAAGGGCCTGTGGCGCAGTCCGGTAGCGCACCTCGTTCGCATCGAGGGGGCCAGGGGTTCAAATCCCCTCAGGTCCACGCACATCGGAACCCCGGTTGGTGATCACCAGCCGGGGTTCCGTCATGTCGTACAGCAGCGAAGTACAGCGTGATCGTCAGCCGGCCGCCTTGTCGATGATGCGCTCCATTTCCTCTCGGCCGAAGGCCCGCAGCGTCGTCGAACGCACGTTGCCCACACCACCGAGCTGCAGGAGTGCCGCCGTGGCAGTTTCGTCGTCAGGCGCCTCGACGATGGCCACGACGTCGTACGGACCGACGGTCCAGTAGATACTCAGGAGCTTCGCCCCGAGCTTCTGTACCGCTGAACCGAAGGTCTCGGCGCGCTTCGCGGTGTCCTTGTAGTTTCGGATACCTTGATCGGTCCAGCTCAGCAAGGTGACGTACGTCGGCATATTCTTTCACCTTCACGAGATGACTCTTCCTGAGGTTCAAGCCTGGACACCTGGGCTGGAACGTGCACGAGGTGCGCACCCGAACGAGCAGCGGGCCGCCAACGCCCCGTGACCTTTCGTGTTCGTCATGAGTCGAGGCCGGTCATGTCCAGCACCTTGGCCTTGTCCGGGGGACGTACGTCCAGGGGCTTGTCGAAGGCGCTGAAGGACGTGATGGGTGAGGGCGTGGTGGAGGCAGGTGCTACGGGCGGGGCCGCTGGAGCGGCTTGGCGAAGCAGCGGCTTTCCTTGTGGAAGCGGTAGTAGCCGAAGGGCTCGCAGGGCTCGTAGCCGCTGGAGGTGTAGAGGGCGATGGCCTCGGGCTGCTTGGTGCCGGTCTCCAGGACCATGCGGACCCGGCCGGCCGCGCGGGCGTCCTCCTCCAGGGCGGCCAGGATGCGGCGGGCCAGGCCGCGGCCGCGCATCTGCTCGATGACGTACATCCGCTTCAGCTCGGCGTCGCCGTCGCGGTTGCCCTCGTCGTTGGCGTCCCGGGCGCGCCAGCCGCCGGAGGCGACCGGGGTGCCGTTCTCGTCGTAGGCGAGCAGGTAGATGCCGTTCGGGGGCGTGAAGTCCGCGGGGTCCAGGGGCGTGGCGTCGCCGCCGTCGCCGTAACGGATGTGGTACTCGGCCTGAACCTCGTCGTTCAGCTTGACGGCGTCGGGGTGGTCGAAGGGGACCCGGCGGATGTCCATACTGAGTACCGTAAATCAATCCAGGAGGTGGGGGGCGGGACCCGTCCAGTGTGCCGGTATCGTGCCGGGGTGTTCACTGTGACCTCCGTCAATGTCAACGGGCTGCGGGCCGCCGCCAGGAAGGGCTTCGTGGAGTGGCTGGCCGCGACCGACGCCGATGTGCTGTGCCTGCAGGAGGTGCGTGCGGAGCCGGAGCAGCTGCCCGGCACGGTGCGCGCGCCCGAGGGCTGGCATGTCGTGCATGCGCCGTCCGCCGCGAAGGGGCGGGCCGGGGTGTCGCTGTACAGCCGGCGGGAGCCGGACCGGGTGCGGGTCGGGTTCGGGTCGGCCGAGTTCGACGGCAGCGGACGGTACGTGGAGATGGACCTGCCGGGTGTGACCGTCGCCTCGCTGTATCTGCCCTCCGGTGAGGTGGGGACCGAGCGGCAGGACGAGAAGATGCGGTTCCTCGGGGAGTTCCTCGCGCATCTCAAGGAGCTGCGCGAGCGGGCCGCGGCTGGCGGGCGCGAGGTGCTGGTCTGCGGGGACTGGAACATCGCCCATCAGAAGGCCGACCTGAAGAACTGGCGGGGGAACACCAAGAACTCCGGCTTCCTGCCGGAGGAGCGGGAGTGGCTGTCGCGGGTGTTCGACGCGGCCGACGGCGGCTATGTCGATGTCGTGCGGGCGCTGCATCCGGACGTGGACGGGCCGTACACCTGGTGGTCCTACCGGGGGCGGGCTTTTGACAACGACACGGGGTGGAGGATCGACTACCACGCCGCCACGCCGGGGCTCGCGGGGCGTGCGGTGAAGGCGTATGTGGAGCGGGCGGCCTCGCATGCCGAGCGCTGGTCGGACCATGCACCGGTGACCGTCGTCTACGACCGTTGAGACGCGTTCGACCGTTGTGGCGCGTTCGCCGTTGAGACGCGTTCGACCGTTGTGGCGCAGTCGACCGTTGAGGCGTGGGCGCGATCAGGCCTCGTCCGCCTCGGGCTTGTCGTCCCGCCCGTCGGCGGTCTCGTGCTTCTTGCGCAGCCGGCGGTCCATGGCGAGGGAGAGTTCCGCGTCCACCACGCTGCGGGCCAGGGGGCGCAGGCGGTGCAGGGCCTCCTCGGCGGCGTGACGCAGGATCAGGTCGGCGAAGAGGTCGGCGAGGGCGTCGGCGTGGGTGCGGACCTCCTTGCCGGCGCGCAGCACCTCCGCGAGCGGGATGCCCTCGCGGACCAGGGCGGTGGAGACGTCCAGCAGGCGGCGGCTGATGTGGACGATCTGGTGGCCGTCGGTGCCGAGGTAGCCGAGGTCCATCGCCGCGGCCAGGTTCTCCGGGGTGTCCTCGCCGGCGAAGCGGTCGGCCAGCTCCTCGGGGGTGAGGCGTACCGGGGTCTCGTCGGTGGGCGGCTCCATGCCGAGCAGCTCGCCGACGTCCCGGCCGTGGTCGAAGGCCTCGGCCAGCTCGGCTATGCCGTTGAGGGTGTGGCCGCGCTCCAGCAGGGCGGTGATGGTGCGCAGCCGGGCCAGGTGGCGGTCGTCGTACCAGGCGATCCGGCCCTCGCGGCGGGGCGGCGGGATGAGCTTGCGTTCCCGGTAGAAGCGCAGGGTCCGCACGCTGATGCCGGCCAGCCGCGCCAGCTCGTCCATGCGGTACTCGCGCCGTTCACCGGATGCCTTCTCGCCCTCTGCCACGTCAGAAGCCTATGGCGTACCGCCGGTAACTTTCCTCGCCGACCCCCTACCCATGAGTAGGCGGCTGCTCTACTCTCCCCATCGTGCCAGTGTTCACTGGCAGGGTTCTGAGCGATGCGTGGAGGCTTCGGGATGGCCGAGCACGAACACGAGCATGTACGGGTCGCGGTGGTCGGGTCCGGGTTCGGCGGGCTGGGCGCCGCCGTCCGGCTGCGGCGCGAGGGGATCACCGACTTCGTCGTCCTGGAGCGGGCGAGCAGCGTGGGCGGGACATGGCGGGACAACAGCTACCCCGGCTGTGCCTGCGACGTGCCCTCGCACCTGTACTCCTTCTCCTTCGCGCCCAACCCCGACTGGCCCCGCTCCTTCTCCGGGCAGGAGCACATCCGCGCCTACCTGGAGCGGGTCACCGACACCTTCGGGCTGCGCCCCCACATCCGCTTCGACTCGGAGGTGAAGCGGATGGTGTGGGACACCGAGCGGCTGCGGTGGGACATCGAGACCAGCAGCGGCAGCCTGAGCGCCGACGTCGTCGTCTCCGCCACCGGCCCGCTCTCCGACCCCAAGATCCCGGACATTCCGGGGCTCGACACCTTCCCCGGCAAGGTCTTCCACTCCGCCCGCTGGGACCACGACTACGACCTGCGCGGCAAGCGGGTCGCCATGATCGGCACCGGCGCCTCCGCCATCCAGATCGTGCCGTCCATCCAGCCGGAGGTCTCCCGCCTCACCCTCTTCCAGCGCACCCCGGCCTGGGTCCTGCCGCGCGTCGACCGGACCATCAGCGCCGCCGAACGCGCCCTGCACCGCGCCCTGCCCTTCACCACCCAGCTGCGCCGTGGACTGCTGTGGGGCGTACGCGAGTTGCAGGTCCAGGCGTTCACCAAGCACCCGGGTGAGCTGGGCCTGGTGGAGGCGCTGGCCAAGCGCAACATGGCCCGCGCCATCAAGGACCCCGAGCTGCGCGCCAAGCTCACTCCGGACTACCGCATCGGCTGCAAGCGCATCCTGCTGTCCAGCACCTACTATCCGGCGCTCGCCCAGCCCAATGTCGACGTCGTCGCCAGCGGCCTGAGCGAGGTGCGCGGCTCGACGGTGGTGGCGGCCGACGGCACCGAGGCCGAGGTCGACGCGATCATCTTCGGCACCGGCTTCCATGTGACCGACATGCCCATCGCCGAGCGGGTCGTCGGCGCCGAGGGCAAGACCCTCGCCGAGGCCTGGGCGGACGGGATGGAGGCGCTGCGCGGAGCCTCCGCCGCCGGCTTCCCCAACTGGATGACGATCATCGGGCCCAACACCGGCCTCGGGAACTCCTCCATGATCCTGATGATCGAGTCCCAGCTGAACTACATGGCCGACTACCTCCGCCAGCTGGACGTCCTCGGCGGCCGCGCCGCCCTCGACGCCCGCCCCAGCGCCGTGCGCGCCTGGAACCACCGCGTCCAGCAGCGCATGAAGCGCACCGTGTGGAACACCGGCGGCTGCACCAGCTGGTACCTCGACGCCAACGGGCGCAACACCACCATCTGGCCCGGCACCACCTACGAGTTCCGGCGCGAGACCCGGCGGGTGGACCTCGCCGAGTACGCCGTCCTGCGCCCGCCCGCCAAGGACGAGCCGGCTGCCCCGCAGGAGACCGCGGAGAACGCCGAGGTGAGCGCATGAGCCGGCTGACCCACGTCACCTCGGGGCCCTACGCCCCGCCGCCCGCCGCCCGTGAGCTGACCGCCCTCTCCGCCGACGGCGCCCGGCTGCACGTCGAGGTGCACGGCCCCGACGACGCGCCCGCCGTCGTCCTCGCGCACGGCTGGACCTGCTCCACCGCCTTCTGGGCGGCCCAGATCCGCGAACTCGCCGCCGACCACCGGGTCATCGCCTACGACCAGCGCGGCCACGGCCGCAGCCCGGCGAGCTCCGTGTGCACCGAGCAGGCCCTCGCCGACGACCTGGAGGCGGTGCTGGCCGCCGCCCTCGCGCCCGGCGAACGGGCCGTGATCGCCGGGCACTCCATGGGCGGCATGGCCATCATGGCGGCCTCCGCCCGGCCCAAGGTCCGCGAGCACGCGGCGGCCGTGCTGCTGTGCAGCACCGGCGCCTCCCGGCTGGTCGCCGAGTCGACGGTGCTGCCGCTGCGTCCGGGCCGGGTGCGCACCTGGCTGACCCGGCGCGTCCTCGGGGCGCGCGCCCCGCTCGGCCCGGTCACGCCCGTCTCCCGACGGATCCTCAAGTACGGGACCATGGGCCCCGGTTCGGCCCCGGAGATGGTGGACGCCTGCGCCCGCATCGTGCACGCCTGCCCCACCCGCGTCCGGTACGCCTGGTCGCGGCTGTTCGAGCCGCTCGATCTGGAGGCCGCCGTCGCCGAGTTGAGGGCGCCGACCGAGGTCGTCGCCGGCTCGGCGGACCGGCTCACCCCGCCCGTGCACGCCCGGACCATCGCCGCCGCGCTGCCGAAGTGCCTGGGACTCACCGAGCTGCCCGGGATCGGCCACATGACGCCGGTCGAGGCGCCCGACCTGGTCACCGGGAAGATCCGCGCCCTGGTCGCCGAACACATCGTCAACTCCGTACCCGCCGAGGAGAGTGCATGAGCAGGGTCAGTCTCGAAGGACAGGTCGCCGTCGTCACCGGAGCGGCCCGCGGCGTGGGCGAGCTGCTGGCCCGCAAGCTCTCCGCGCGCGGGGTGAAGGTGGCGCTGGTCGGGCTGGAGCCGGACGCGCTCAAGCAGGTCTCCGAGCGGCTGCACAGCGAGAGCGACCACTGGTACGCCGATGTCACCGACGCCGAGGCGATGGCCCGGGTCGCCGGTGAGGTCAAGAACCGCTTCGGCAAAGTCGACATCGTGGTCGCCAACGCCGGTGTGGCGACCGGGGGTCCGTTCATCGACTCCGACCCGGAGGCCTGGCGCCGGGTCATCGAGGTCAATCTGATCGGATCCGCGGTCACCGCCCGCGCGTTCCTGCCGCTGCTGGTGGAGTCCCGCGGCTATCTGCTGCAGATAGCCTCGCTCGCCGCGATCACCCCGGCGCCCATGATGACCGCGTACTGCGCCTCCAAGTCCGGTGTGGAGGCGTACGCGCACAGCCTGCGCGCCGAGGTGGGGTACCGGGGCGTGAAGGTGGGCGTCGGCTATCTGTCGTGGACCGACACCGACATGGTGCGCGGGGCCGATCAGGACGCCGTGATGCGGGAGTTGAGGCAGCGGCTGCCGTGGCCGTCGAACAAGACCTACCCCCTGGGGCCCGCCGTCGACCGGATCGTGGCCGGCATCGAGCGCCGGTCCGCCCATGTGTACGGGCAGTGGTGGCTGCGCGGCATGCAGGGCATCCGCGGCTGTCTGCCCGCGCTCATCGGGACCGTGGGGCAGCGGGAGATGCGGCGCTTCGCGGACCGGCTCGACGGCATGCGGATCGGACTGGTCGGCGCGGGCGGCAGCGCCGATGAGCAGCACCGGGCGTCGACTGCGGCGTCGACTACGGTGCGTAAGTGATCGACATGCGCAGGGTCATCGCCCGTGTGAATCTGATCGAGCCAGATTCCCTCACCCCCACGGGAGTGAACCCACATGGGCATGAAGGACCAGTTCCAGGAGAAGGCCGAGCAGCGCAAGGAGCAGGCGAAGCAGCGGGCTCAGCAGGGTCAGCAGCGCCAGCCGGGCCGGGAGCAGCAGCCTGGTCGCCGCCGCGACGAGGACATGGAGCCGCAGCGGCGGGAGCAGGAGGAGCGGGTCGACCGGGACTATGAGGTGTAGTTCTCGGCCTCGGCCGTGAGAGCGGGGTGCCCTGTGTTCGACGGGGCGCCCCGCTTTCGTGCTGTGTCCGATCGCCGTGGAGGTTCGGGTCGTGGGTGTGTGCGGGTGGGTGGTGGCTGGGCGCGCAGTCCCGGCGCCCCTAAGCAACTTGCGCTGCCGTTTCTTCAAGAGCGGGGCGGGAGTCTGGGCCTTGAGCGGTCGGGGACGTTGGAGTAGTCGGGGGGTGTGGCCGGGGGGTTGGTCTCCAGGAGGTCCAGGGCCAGGCGTACCGCGTCGTCGAGCTGGGCGTAGCGGCCCTCGGCCCAGTCCAGGGGGGTGCGCAGGGCCTCCAGGTCGGGGGTGACGCCCTTGTTCTCGACGGACCAGCCGTAGGCGTCGAACCAGGCCGCGTTCATCGGGACCGTGATCACCGTGCCGTCGCCGAGGCGGTGGCGGCCGGTCATGCCGACCACGCCGCCCCAGGTGCGCTGGCCCACCACCGGGCCCAGCTTGAGCAGCTTGAACGCCGCGGTGATCATGTCGCCGTCCGAGCTGGTCGCCTCGTCCGCCAGGGCCACCACCGGGCCGCGCGGGGCGTTGGAGGCGTACGACACCGGCTGGGCGTTGCGGGTGAGGTCCCAGCCGAGGATGGTGCGGGTCAGCTTCTCGATGACCAGCTCGCTGATGTGGCCGCCCGCGTTGCCGCGCACGTCGACGATGAGGGCCGGGCGGGACACCTCCATGCGCAGGTCGCGGGTGAACTGGGCCCAGCCGGAGCCGCCCATGTCGGGGATGTGCAGATAGCCGCACCGGCCGCCGCTCAACTCCCGTACCACCTCGCGGCGTTTGGCCACCCAGTCCTGGTAGCGCAGGGGGCGTTCGTCGATGAGGGGGACGACGGCGACCCGGCGGGGCGGGCCCTCGGCGGCGGGGCGGCCGGGCTCGGGTGCCGGGCGGAAGGTCAGCTCGACCGTGGTGCCGCCGGCGCCCGCGAGCAGCGGGTAGGGGCCGGTGACCGGATCGACGGGGCGGCCGTCGACATGGGTGAGGACCGCGCCGTCGCGGATGCCGGTGCCGGCCAGCGGGGAGCGGGCCCGGGAGTCGGAGGACTCGCCGGGCAGGATCCGCTTGACCGTCCAGCCGCCGTCGCGGCGCACGAAGTTGGCGCCGAGCAGGCCCTGCGGGCGGCGGTAGTGCGGGGGCCCCTCGTTGCGGCGGGCGGGGGTGACATAGGCGTGGGAGGTGCCGAGTTCGCCGAGGACCTCGCGCAGCAGGTCGGCGAACTCGTCGGGGGAGGCGACGCGTTCGACCAGCGGCCGGTACTGGTCCAGCACCCCGTCCCAGTCGATTCCGCACATGCCGGGGTCCCAGAAGTAGGCGCGGATCAGCCGGCCGGCCTCCTCGTAGGCGCCGCGCCACTCGGCGGGCGGGTCGGCCTCGTGCAGGATGCGCCGCAGGTCGATCCAGACGGTGGAGTCGCTGTCGCCGGCCTCGGTCGCGGGCACCGCGCGCAGATCGCCCTCGTCGGCCACGACCAGCCGGGTGCCGTCACCGCTCACCGCGAACACATCGAGGTGCTGCACCAGTTCGGACTTCTTCGCCTTGGTGATGTTGAAGTACTCCAGCGTCGGCCGCTCGCTGGTGTCGTCCGGGTTGGCGAAGGTCTCGCCGAGCGCGCCGGAGATGGGCCAGCGCAGCCACACCAGTCCGCCGCCCGCCACCGGCTGCAGCGCCGAGTACTTGGAGGCGGCGACCGGGAACGGGGTCACCCTGCTCTCCAGTCCCTCCACCTCGACGGTGACGGTGCGGCCCTCCTCGCCCTCGTCCGTCTCCACCGGGTCCATGCCCCCGGCGGCCGGGCGGCCCTCGGGGTTCAGCGCGAACGGGGACGGCGTCGCGGACGACAGCGGCACCAGGTAGGGGCGGCAGCCCAGCGGGAAGGAGAGATCGCCGGTGTGCACGTCGTACACCGGGTCGAAGCCGCGCCAGGAGAGGAAGGCGAGGTAACGGCCGTCGCGGGTGAAGACCGGGTTCTCGTCCTCGAAGCGGCCGTCGGTGACGTCGACGACGAAACGGTCCTTGATGCGGGCGAGTCTGATCTGCCGCAGCGAGCGGCCGATGCCGGGGTGCGACCAGGCGACCCAGGAGCCGTCCGGTGAGAACGCCAGGTCCCGCACCGGGCCGTTGACGGAGCGGATCAGCTCGGTGACCCCGTCCGAGGGTCCGGTGCCTGACTCCTCGTCACCGGCCGTCCCGCCCGAGGGGGCCTCCTCGCCGACGTCGACCAGCAGCAGCCGCCCGTCGTGCGAGGCGACCGCCAGCCGCTCGCCCTCGGGGTCGGACACCAGCTCCAGCACCCGGCCCAGCCGGCCCGCGGCCAGCCGCCGGGGTGCTCGCTGGCCGCTGGCGCGCGGCAGGGAGGCGATCTCGATGGCGTCCTCGCCCGCGGCGTCCGTCACATACGCCACCCGCCCGGTCGCGCCGAGCATCTCCGGCAGCCGCACGCGTACGCCGGGGACGTCGACCAGGGTGCGGGCGGGGCCGTCGCGGTGGGTGAGCCAGTACAGGCTGCCGCGGACCACGACGGCGCTGGCCCGGCCGGTCTCGTCCACCGAGAAGCCGTCCAGGTTCCGGGCGGCGGGCACCTGGTAGCGGCGCCGTCCGGCGCGCGGTCCGCTCAGCCGCACCTCCAGCTTGCGCGGCACCGAGTCGGGCGACAGGTCGTCCACGATCCACAGGTCGCCGGCGCACTGGTAGACCACCCGGCGGCCGTCGGTGGAGGCGGCGCGGGCGTAGAAGGCGTCGTGGTCGGTGTGGCGGCGCAGGTCGGAGCCGTCGTAGGCGCAGGAGTAGAGGTTGCCGACGCCCTCGTGGTCGGAGAGGAAGGCGATCCGGCCGCCGGCGAACATCGGCGACTCCAGATGCCCGCCGATGTCCTGAAGGAGCCGGTGCCCGTGCAGCCAGAGCCTGCCCATCGCGCCGCCGCGGTAGCGCTTCCAGGAGGCGGGCTCGTGCGGCGGGGTGCCGGTGAGCAGCAGGGTCTTGCGCTCGCCGTCGATGTCGGCGACCTGGATGTCGGACACCGGTCCCCAGGGCAGCTTGCGGCCGGGGCTGCCGCCGCAGGCCAGCTTGTAGGCCCAGGTGAAGTAGGAGAAGGGCTCGCCGTGCGAGGTGACGGCGAGGATCTCGGCGTGGCCGTCGTCGTCGGGGGGAGCCCAGCCGCGGACCTGGGTGTCGGCGGTGCCCCAGTAGGTCAGCCGGCGGCCCGGTCCGCCGTCCACCGGGACCAGATGGACCTCGGGGTCGAGGCTGCGCCAGCTGGTGTACGCGATGTGCCGGCCGTCGGGGGAGAAGCGGGGCGGGCCGAGCTTGGTGCGGTCGACGGTGAGCCGCCAGGCCCGGCCGGGGCCCTCGAGCGGGGCGAGCCAGAGGTCGTCCTCGGCCACGAAGCACAGCAGGTCGTCGTGGAGATGCGGCAGGCGCAGATAGCTCACCTCCCCATGCTTTTCCGGGCCCGAGGCCTGGGCAACTCGGGTGCGCGTGACCCAGGACACGTACGAAACGGTTTCGTTCTCTTAAGGGGCGGGGGTAGGGTATCGTCGTGGTGTACGAAACCGTGTCGTTCTCCAAGGGCTCCGAGGGCATCTTGCGGGGGCGGCGCGGAGACGAGCCGGAGCAGAGAGGTGAGCGGGATGACGGACGGCGGCACGGCGCGTCGCAGCCGGATCACCCCCGAGCGCGAGGCCGAGCTGTACCGGGCGGTGCTCGACCTGCTCCGCGAGGTCGGCTACGACGCCCTCACCATGGACGCCGTGGCCGCCCGCACCCGCTCCAGCAAGGCCACCCTCTACCGCCAGTGGGGCGGCAAGGCCGAGCTGGTGGTGAAGGCGATGCGCAGCCAGAAGCCCGGCGGCATCGCGGACATCGACACCGGATCGCTGCCGGGCGACCTGCACGCGATCGTGGACCGCGAGGACGACTGCGTCATGGAGCGCAACGCCGCCCTGATGCGGGCGCTGGCCATGGCGGCCCACACCAACTCCGATCTGCGCAAGGCCTTCAAGGAACTGCTGGTGGAACCGGAGATGGAGGAGCTGCAGCGGATCATCCGGCGGGCGGTCGACCGGGGCGAGATCCGCCCCGACAACCCCGCGCTGGACTACCTGGTCCACATGCTCGTCGGCGCGTTCGCCACCCGCTCCCTGATCGACGATCTGCCGCCCACCAGGGAGTTCCTCGCCTCGTACATCGACGCCGTGGTCCTCCCCGCCCTCGGCGTCCCCACGCACTGACCCCTCACTGACCGTCCCCGAGTCAGCCACCCCAAGGCACCTGACGCACCGCTCATGTCGTCGGGCCGATCGACCCTGCCCAGAAGAACCCACGACCTGACCGGGAGTTGAGCCCTCGTGGCCACTTTCCTCTACCGACTCGGCCGCCTCGCCTTCCGGCGACGGCATGTCGTCGCCCTGTTCTGGGTGGCGCTGCTGACGCTCGCGGGCGTCGGCGCGGCAAGCGCCCCCGCCGCCGGCACCACCTCCTTCTCCATCCCCGGCACCGAGGCCCAGAAGGCCTTCGACCTGCTGGAGGAACGCTTCCCCGGCGCCAGCGCCGACGGGGCGACCGCCCGCGTCGTCTTCAAGGCGCCCGCCGGCGAGAAGATGACGGACGCCCAGCACAAGGCCGCCGTCACCGAGACCGTCGAGCAGCTCTCCGGCGGACCCGAGGTCGCCGCCGTCACCGACCCCTACCAGGGCGGCGGCGTCAGCCGGGACGGCACCATCGCCTACGCCTCGGTCACCTACAAGGTCTCCGGCATGGAGCTGGCGGACTCCTCCCGCGACGCCCTGAAGGACGCCGCCGAGGACGCCCGCGACTCCGGCCTGACCGTGGAGATCGGCGGCGACGCCCTGCAGACCGTGCCGCACACCGGCGCCGCCGAGATCATCGGCATAGGCATCGCCGCCGTCGTGCTGGTCATCACCTTCGGCTCGCTGCTCGCCGCCGGGCTGCCGCTGCTCACCGCGATCATCGGCGTCGGCATCGGCGTCGCGACCATCACCGCGCTGGCCGCCACCCTCGACCTCGGCTCCACCACCTCGACCCTGGCCACGATGATCGGCCTCGCCGTCGGCATCGACTACGCGCTGTTCATCGTCTCCCGCTACCGCGCGGAGCTGGCCGAGGGCCGCGACCGCGAGGAGGCCGCCGGACGCGCCACCGGCACCGCGGGCTCCGCCGTGGTCTTCGCCGGCCTCACCGTCGTCATCGCCCTGGTCGGCCTGGCCGTGGTCAACATCCCGATGCTGACCAAGATGGGCGTCGCCGCCGCCGGCACCGTCGCCATCGCCGTACTGATCGCCCTCACCCTCATTCCCGCGCTGCTCGGCTACGCCGGCCGCAAGGTCCGCCCCGCCGGCCAGAAGAGCAGGCTGCTCGGCGGCCGGAGGAAGGACCAGGGCGGGGAGCGGAAGACGAACGCCGGCGACGGGCAGCGTCCCAACATGGGCACCCGCTGGGCCCGCTTCGTCGTCCGCCGGCCCGTGGCCGTGCTGCTGCTCGGCGTCCTCGGCCTCGGCGCCGCGGCCGTCCCCGCGTCCTCCCTGGAGCTGGGCCTGCCCGACGACGGCTCCCAGCCGACGTCCACCACCCAGCGGCGCGCCTACGACCTGCTGTCCGAGGGCTTCGGGCCCGGCTTCAACGGCCCGCTGCTGGTCGTCGTCGACGCCGAGGACAGCGACGATGCGCGGGCCGCCTTCCAGCGGACCGGCGAGGAGGTCAAGGGCCTGGACAACGTGGTGACGGTGACCCCGGCCCAGCCCAACAAGGCCGGCGACACGGCCACCATCACCGTCATCCCGGACGCCAAGCCGTCCTCCGTGACCACAGAGAACCTGGTCCACGACATCCGGGACGCGGGGGCCGGCATCAAGGCCCGCACCGGCGCCGAGGTCCTGGTCACCGGCGCCACCGCGATGAACATCGACGTCTCGCAGAAGCTCAACGACGCGCTGGTGCCGTATCTGATCCTGGTCGTGGGACTGGCGTTCCTGCTGCTGATCGCGGTCTTCCGCTCGATCCTCGTTCCGCTGAAGGCGGCCCTCGGCTTCCTGCTGTCCGTGCTCGCGGCGCTGGGCGCGGTGGTCGCGGTCTTCCAGTGGGGCTGGCTGTCCGGCCTGATCGGCGTCGAGGAGACCGGCCCGGTGATGTCGATGATGCCGATCTTCATGGTCGGCGTGGTCTTCGGTCTCGCCATGGACTACGAGGTGTTCCTGGTGACCCGCATGCGGGAGGCCTACGTCCACGGCGAGCGGCCCGGCCAGGCCGTGGTGACCGGCTTCCGGCACGGCGCCCGGGTGGTGACGGCCGCGGCGGTCATCATGATCGCGGTCTTCTCCGGCTTCATCGGCTCCAGCGAGTCGATGGTCAAGATGATCGGCTTCGGCCTCGCGGTCGCCGTCTTCTTCGACGCGTTCATCGTCCGCATGGCGATCGTCCCGGCGGTGCTGGCGCTGCTCGGCCACAAGGCCTGGTGGCTGCCGAAGTGGCTGGACCGGGTCCTGCCCGACGTGGACGTCGAGGGCGAGGGCCTGCGCACCGGTGCCGACGCGGGCGACGCGCGGAAGGACGGCGACCCGGACGAGGACCGTGAACTGGTGCGGGTGTGACACCCCCCGTGAACCGGCGCGGCTGTGACACCCCCCGTGAACCGGCGCGGCTGTGACACCCCCCGTGAACCGGCGCGGTTGTGACACCCCGGTGTGACACCCGGCGGCGGAGGAACCAGCCGGTGAGGGCTCCGTGGGGACGGGACGCTCTCACCGGCTTCCTCGCGTCCAGGGGGCCGTGTCCACGGCGCGGAATCCCGTCGCATGCCCTCTACACCGACCGCTACGGTGCCCACCATGACGACGACACCCGACGCCGAGAGCAGCGGGGCCCACCCCCGGTTCGCCGAGGCCCTGCGCCGACTGGGCCTCACCGATGTGCGCGCGCAGGTCCGCCGCTTCCCGGACGGCACCCGCACCGCGGCCGAGGCCGCCGCCGCGATCGGCTGCGAGCTGAGCGAGATCTGCAAGTCGCTGATCTTCGCCGCGGACGGCGAGCCCGTGCTGGTGCTGATGGACGGGGCCTCCCGGGTCGACGTCGAGCTGCTCCGGCAGGAGCTGGGCGCCGAGCGGGTCACCCGGGCCAAGGCCGACGTCGTACGGGAGGCCACCGGATACGCCATCGGCGGCGTGCCCCCCTTCGGCCACCGGACCACCACCCGCGTCCTCGCCGACCGCTCCCTGCTCGACCACGACCTGGTCTGGGCCGCGGCCGGCACCCCGCACACCGTCTTCCCGATGGAACCCAAGGCGCTGATCGCCCACGCCGGCGCCACCCTGGCGGACGTGCGCGAGCGCTCCTCGTGACGCCCCTGGTCACCGCGGCGGTGCTGCTCGCCGCGGTCACCCACGCCGGCTGGAACGCGCTGGCCCACCGCATCTCCGACAAACTCGCCGGCTTCGCCCTGATCTCCGGCGGCGGCCTGCTCATCGGTCTGGCGCTCACCCCGTTCGTGCCGTTCCCGGCGGCCGGCGCCTGGCCCTACCTGCTGGGCTCGGCCGCGCTCCACACGGTCTACTACGCGCTGCTGATGCGCTCCTTCGAACTGGGCGACTTCGGGCAGGCCTATCCCATCGCCCGGGGCAGCGCACCCCTGGTCGTGGCGGTCCTCGCCGCCGTCTTCGCGCACGAGGTGCCCGGCACCTGGGCCGCCGCCGGGATCGCCGTGTCCTGCGCCGGACTCACCGGCGTCGCCCTGTGGGGACTGCGCGGACGCCGCCCCGACTGGGCGGCGATCACGGCCGCGCTCGCCACCGGGCTGAGCATCGCCGCGTACACGGTCGTCGACGGACTCGGCGTACGCGCCTCCGGCTCCTCCCTCGGCTACATCGCCTGGCTGATAACGGTCCAGGGCACGCTCATCCCCGCCTGCGTCCTGTGGCGCCGGCGCGGCGGCACCGCGGCCATGCTGCGCCCGCACCTCCGCCTCGGCCTGCTCGGCGCCGCCCTGTCCGTCGCCGCCTACGCCCTCGTCCTGTGGGCCCAGACCCGCGCCGCCCTCGCCCCGATCGCCGCGCTGTCCGTCATCGTCGGCGCCGCCATCGGCGCGGTGTTCTTCAAGGAGCGGTTCGGTGCGCCGCGCATCGCCGCGGCCGGGCTGATGGTGCTGGGGATCGGGCTGATGCTGCACGCCCGATAGCGCCGTCCGGGTGACCGGTGAGCCCGCCGCGGCGGGTGCGGAGGCGGGGCGCCGGGCGCACCCTGGAAGTAGCACTTCCGGAGGTGATCGTCATGAAGCACACCGCTGTGGGATGGCACGTGGAGCTGGAGTTCAGGGAGGACGACACGCACACCCGTGCCGTGGCGATGGTCCGCCTGCCCGACGGATCCGAGGTGCGGGCACACGGACACGCCACGCGGCACCACACGGACGCGAATCAGCCCAGGGTCGGGGAGGAGATCGCCGGGGCCCGGGCGCTCAACGAACTGGCGATGCAGCTGCTGACCAAGGCGCACCACGAGATCGACCAGGCATCGGGGCGGGTCTCCCACCCGATCCACGCCTGATACGGGACGTCAGACGCCGATACGGCAACTCGGACGCCTGATACGGACATCAGACGCCGATACGGCAACTCGGCCCCTGATGGGGGGACATCAGGAGCCGATCGCCGAGCGCACCGCCCGGACCAGCGCCTGGGCGCGGGGGTCCGCGGTCACCGTCTTGCGGAAGCCGTTGGTGACATAGCCGAAGGCGATGCCGGTCTCCGGGTCGGCGAAGCCGAGGGAGCCGCCGCGGCCGGGGTGGCCGAAGGAGCTCGGGGCCAGGAAGGGCGAGGCGCTGCCGTGCAGCATGTAGCCGAGGCCGAAACGGGTGCCGACCACCAGGACCCGGTCGGGGCCCGCCGACTCCTCGGCGCGGGCGAGGCCGACGGTGGCCGCGTCCAGCAGCCGTATGCCGTCGACCTCTCCGATGAGTGAGGCGTAGAAGCGGGCCAGCCCGTCCGCCGTGGCGATGCCGTTGGCGGCGGGCAGGGCCGCCGCGCGGAACGCCGGGTCGTTCTGGTCGGGGAACGGGGTGATCGCGGCGAAGGCCCGGCGGGTGAGGGATTCCGGGTCGGCATAGGCCTCGGTCACCGCGCGCTTGGGCCGGGCGCGGAGCACACCGGCGGGTTCCGGGCCGTCCACGGGTCCGACCCGTCCGACCCGGTGCGCCTGCTCGTCCGGCAGCCCGACCCACAGGTCGAGGCCCAGCGGCCCGGCGATCTTCCGGGCTGTCCACTCGCCGGAGCCCAGGCCGGTGACACGCCGGACCAGTTCGTCGATCAGCCAGCCGTAGGTGAGCGCGTGGTAGCCGTGGTCCGTGCCGGGCTCCCACACGGGCGGCTGGCCGGCCATCGCCTCGGCGGCCCGCTGCGGATCGGCGGCCTCCTCGGGGGTGAGCGGCCGGTCGAGCACGGGCAGCCCGGCGCGGTGGTTCAGCACGTGCCGGACCAGCACCTGCTCCTTGCCGTGGGCCTTGAACTCGGGCCAGTAGTGGCCGACCGGCGCGTCCAGGTCCAGCTCGCCGCGCTGGTGCAGCATCAGCAGGGCCGCCGCGGCCACGCCCTTGGTCGCCGAGCGGACCACCTGGGCGGTGTCCCGCCGCCACGGCTCGCCGCCGTCCTGCCCGTCGACGTCCTTGACGCCGGCCCACAGATCGACGACCCGGCGCCCTTCCCGGTAGACGGCGACCGCGGCGCCCCGCTCACCGAGCGCCTGGAAGTTCCGTGCGAAGGCCTCGCGAACGGGTTCAAATCCCTCGGCCACTGTGCCGTGCACGTCCACCACGTCCGTAGGCCCCTTCCGATGTGCTGCCGTTGGCGTCGCGTGCGCTGCGATCCGGCAGTCGCCTGTGACAGTGGATGCAACAGCCGCGGTTCGCCTGTGATTCCTTGGCCGGACCGGCCGCGCACGATCGTAATGCCGATGCGGCCGCCGCAGTCGCCGGAGTGTTGAGGCCCACATGCCTCCCGGGCTGTCCGGGCACGCGTGCCGCCGGGGCGTGCAGGCACACAGACCGCCGGGGCGTGCAGGCACACAGGCCGCCGGGGCGTTCAGGTCCACATGCCGCCGGGGCGTTCAGGCCCAGGGCGTTTTACGCGCACCCGGGTCGGGCGGCGCGTGGGTCAGGAGCGGGCCGAGGGCGCCCGCACCGAGCGCGGGTCGAAGCCGAACGGCAGCTCCAGGCGGTGGGCGCGCATCAGTTCGTCGTCGGAGAGCAGCTCCGCCGTCGGGCCGTCCGCCGCGATCGTGCCCTCGCTGAGGATCAGCGAGCGCGGGCACAGCTCCAGGGCGTAGGGCAGGTCGTGGGTGACCATCAGGACGGTGACGTCCAGGGAGCGCAGGATGTCCGCCAGCTCACGGCGGGAGGCCGGGTCCAGGTTGGACGATGGCTCGTCCAGGACCAGGATCTCCGGCTCCATCGCCAGCACCGTCGCCACCGCCACCCGGCGCCGCTGCCCGAAGGAGAGATGGTGCGGGGGGCGGTCCTTGAACTCCCGCATGCCGACCAGGCCGAGCGCCCGGTCCACCCGCTCCTCCAGCTCGGGCCCCTTCAACCCGCCCGCCGCCGGGCCGAACGCCACGTCCTCCCGCACCGTCGGCATGAACAGCTGGTCGTCCGGGTCCTGGAAGACGATGCCGACCCGGCGCCGGATCTCGGCCATGTGCCGCTTGTCCACGGGCAGTCCGGCCACCTTCACCGTGCCGGTGCCGCCGGTGAGGATGCCGTTGAGGTGCAGCACGAGGGTGGTCTTCCCGGCGCCGTTCGGGCCGAGCAGGGCGACCCGCTCACCTCGTGCGATGGAGAAGTCCACGCCGAACAGGGCCTGGTGGCCGTCGGGGTAGGCGAAGGCGAGCCCGGAGACCTCGAGGGACGGGGGCGCGGAGGTCGTATCGGCAGTCACAGCACCCATCCCAGCAGACAGACGACGAGGGCGGCAGCGGGGAGGACGAGTGCGTACGACCACTGCGCCCGGGAGGCGGTCACCTCGTCGATGACCGGCATCGAGCCGGAGTAGCCGCGGCTGACCATCGCCAGGTGCACCCGCTCGCCGCGCTCGTAGGAGCGGATGAACAGCGCGCCCGCCGACTTGGCCAGCACGCCCCAGTGGCGCACCCCGCGCGCCTCGAAGCCGCGGGACTCGCGGGCGATCCGCATGCGCCGCATCTCGTCGGTGATCACATCCCCGTAGCGGATCATGAAGCTGGCGATCTGCACCAGCAGCGGCGGCAGTTTCAGGCGCTGGAGGCCGAGCAGCAGCTCGCGCAGCTCGGTGGTGGCCGCGAGCAGCACCGAGGCGGCCACGCCCAGGGTGCCCTTGGCCAGCACGTTCCAGGCGCCCCACAGTCCCTCGACGCTCAGCGACAGCCCGAGCACCTCGGTCCGCTCGCCCTCGGCCACGAACGGCAGCAGCACCGCGAACGCGACGAACGGCACCTCGATCAGCAGCCGTTTCAGCAGGAAGCCGGGCGGGACGCGGGCGGCGTACGCGACCAGGGCGAGCAGCCCGGCGTACACCGCGAAGGCCCACATCGCCTCACGCGGGGTCGACACCACGACCAGCACGAAGGCGAGGACCGCGGTGATCTTGGTGTGCGGCGGCAGCCGGTGCACGGGGGAGTTCCCGTGCCGGTACAGCCGGTGGGCGTGCCCGGCGCCCATGTCAGACCGTGGTGGACGTGTTGCTGGGCGAGTCCGCGTCCGTGCCGTCGCCGCTGCCGTCCCGGCCGTCGCCGCTGTCGCTCTTGCCGCTGCCCTCGCCGGGCTCGCCGTTGCCGTCGTCCGTGCGGCGCCTGCGCACCGCCCAGAACACCCCGGTGCCGGCGACCACCGTGACACCGACGCCGATCACACCCGCGAGCCCGCCGGACAGCCGGTCGTCGTCGACGTCCTTGACGCCGTAGTCGGCGAGCGGGGAGTCGGCGTAGGCGTGCTCCTCGGCCTTCTTGTCGATGCCGTGGTCGGTGGCCACCTTCTCCAGGCCGTCCGGGTCGGCGGAGGCGTAGAAGCTGACGAAGCCGGCGAGCGCCAGGGACGTCACCAGGCCCGCGATCCACACCTTGCGCGGGGAGCGGGCCGGCGCCGGCTCGTTCTCCGGGGCGTCGACCAGCTCGCCGTTCACCCGCAGCTTCAGCCGCTGCCGCAGCCCGCGCGCCCCGTGCACCAGGTCCGGGCGTACGGCGATGACGGCGCCGACGGTCAGGGCCGTGATCACGGCCTCGCCGATGCCGATGAGGACGTGCACGCCCACCATGGCCGTGGCGACCTTGGCGATGGACACCTCGGTGGTGCCGCCGATCGCGTAGAGCAGGGTGAAGACGACGGCGGAGGCGGGGACGGAGAGCAGGGCGGCGACGAAGGAGGCGACGGTCACCGAGCGGCGGGTGCGCGGCAGCAGCGTCACCAGCACCCGGAACACGGCGTAGGCGGTGACCGCGGTGGCGATCGCCATGGTGGTGATGTTGACGCCGAGCGCGGTCAGGCCGCCGTCGGCGAAGAGGAAGGCCTGCAGCAGCAGGACCACCGACACG
The DNA here is from genome assembly GCF_039524635.1 of Streptomyces thermocarboxydovorans. Classification (NCBI taxonomy): domain Bacteria; kingdom Bacillati; phylum Actinomycetota; class Actinomycetes; order Kitasatosporales; family Streptomycetaceae; genus Streptomyces; species Streptomyces thermocarboxydovorans. Next base: position 72,421 of record NZ_BAAAGU010000036.1, read on the forward strand.
CACAGCACGCCGGTATAGGGGCCCACCAATATGGCGGCCAGCGCGCCGCCGAGCAGATGGCCGCTGGTCCCGGCGGCCACGGGGAAGTTCAGCATCTGCACGGCGAAGATGAACGCCGCCACGAGCCCGGCCAACGGGGCCGTCCGCTCGTCGAGTTCCCGGCGCGCGCCGCGCAGGGACACGGCGATGGCGCCGGCGGCGAGCACTCCGGCCGCGGCGGAGATGGGGGCGTCGATGAATCCGTCAGGTGCGTGCACGCCTCGATGATGCCCGTTATTGCAACCCCTTTGCAAGAGCGAGCTTGTCGTTGTACTGCGTGGGCGGGCGCCGTCACGGGAAGGCTCCCTTCACCGGGAGGCGTAATGCGGGAGTTGTGCGACTCTGGACGGGGGGCGCAAGGACGCAAGGACAGCTTCCACGGGGGTGGCGCACCGCAAAGGGGCCCGACGATGTCCGTAATGGAGCAGTACGCACGCGCCCACGTCATCAGCGATGCCCCGCCGGAGGACGACCGGCCCGTCCGCGTCGTCCTGCGTTACGACCCCGAGCGGGATCCCCGCTGCGTCCACATCGGACTGCCGGGGGCCGGGGCGCCCGAATGGCCCGTCGACCGCGACCTGCTGGAGCGGGGGCTCACCGCACCGGTCGACAGCGGTCAGGTGCGGGTGTGGCCGTGCGGACGGGTCCAGGCCGTGGTGGAGTTCCACACCGCGCAGGGTGTCACCGTGGTGCAGTTCGAGACCAAGGCCCTGCTCCGGTTCCTGCGGCGGACCCATGTCGCCGCCGCGGAACCGGTACCGCACTGACCGCCGGCCGGGGCCGACCGATACCGCACTGACCGCCGGCCGCCGCGACCCGTACCGCACTGACCGCCGACCGGGGCGACCCGTACCGCACTGACCGCCGGCCGCCGCGACCCGTACCGCACGGACCACCTGCCGGCCGGGGCGTGTGCCGGGCCGGCGGTGCGCCTCAGCCGCCGGCCTTGAGCAGGGCCGCCACGATCGGGCCGGCCGTCGAGCCGCCGTGCCCGGCCGCCTGCACCACGCCCGCCGCCGCCAGGTCCCCGTGGTACGCCGTGAACCAGCCGTTGGGCTTCTTCTGCCCGTCGACCTCCGCCGAGCCGGTCTTGGCCCCGCTGTCACCACCGACGCCGGCCATCGCCTCGGCCGCCGTGCCGTAGGCCGCGGTGTACGACATCAGGTCGCGCAGCTGGGCCAGGGTGTCCGCCGACATGGTGCGCTCGGCCGTGGCGAGCTTCCGCCCGTCGACCTCGGGCGGGACCAGATAGGGCTGGCGGAACACACCCGACTTCACGGTCGCCGACACCGACGCCATGTTCAGCGGGTTCATCCGCACCCCGCCCTGCCCGATCAGGGACGCCGCCATCGGCGCCGCCGACTGCACCGGCACCGCTCCGTCGAAGGACGGCACACCGATCTGCCAGTCGTCCTTCGCCAGCCCGAACACCTGCTGCGCCTGCTTGGTGAGGTCGTCGTTCTTCAGCTCGGGCGCCTGGCTGATGAAGGCGGTGTTGCAGGAGCGGGCGAAGCTCGCCTTGAAGGTGCCGTCCTTGATCTGGAACTTGTCGTCGTTCTGGAACTTCCAGCCGCCGTAGCTGAAGTACTTCGGGCACGGGTGCTTCTTGTCCGCCGAGGCCAGGCCCTTCTCGATCAGCAGCGAGGAGGTGATCACCTTCATGGTGGAGCCCGGCGCCAGGGAGCCCTGGAAGGCGACGTTGAAGCCGTGCGAGGAGTTCGCCACGGCGAGGATCTCACCGGTCGACGGGCGCAGCACGACCACCGAGGCCCGCTTCTTCCTCGCCACCTGCTTCTCGGCCTCGGCCTGCAGCGACGGGTTCAGGGTGGTCTTCACCGTGCCCGGCGTGCCCTTGCTCAGCTCCAGCACGGTCTTGTCGGCCAGCTCCGCCTTCTGGGACGCCTTGCCGCGCACCACCCGCAGCTCGACGCCGGGCGTGCCGCCGGCCTTCTTGCCGTACTTCTCGCGCAGCCCGTCCAGCACCGGCCCGAGCGACGGGTACGCCTCCGTGGTCAGCTCGCCGCCGTCCCGGTCCAGCGCCTTCACCGGCGGGGTGCCGGCCTCGCCGGTCACCAGCTTGTCGCCGTCCCTGAGGTCCGGGTGGACGACCGCCGGCTGCCAGTGGACGCGGGGCTCGCCGTCGCCGGCCCGGCGCACGACGGTGAGCGTGCTGTCGTACGACAGCGGCTTGCTCAGCTCCTCGTGGATCACCGTGCCCTTCACGGCGAAGGGGACCTTGGTGCCGGCGGCGGCGCCCGGGGTGAGGGCGAGGTCGGCGACGCGGGCGTCCTTGGCGTAGCTCTTCAGCGCGGCGGTGGCCGCCTTCGGGTCGTCGGTGGCGGCCGCCGCCTCGCTCACCTTCCCGGCCTGCCAGGCGGTGAGGAAGCGGCGGGCGGTCCCGGTGACCTCGCTCCGGGTGAGCGGACCGGTCTTGGCCTTCTCCGCCTGCTGGGCGGTGGACGTGCCGCCCTTGCCGTCCTCGGCGGCGGCACCTCCCCCGAACAGCGCGTAGGCACCGAACCCGGCGCCCGACACGACCGCAGCGATCACTCCGCCGAGCACGACGGGTCTGGTTCTCCGCCGCTCGGCGACGCGCCTTCTGTTCCCCACTGCTTCGGATCCTCCACACTCGAGTGCCGGGCTCACGCGCCCCGGTGGTGCCTGGCGTCAAGCCAACGACGGCCACCACCCTAGAGTCCCGGCCCGCGCGCGGTTCCCTCAGCCTCCGGCTCGTAGCACGGCTGCGACAATCGGCCCGGCCGCGTCGCCGCCGTGCCCGCCCTGCTGCACCATCGCCGCCGCCGCCACGTCCCCGCGGAAGCCGGTGAACCAGCTGTCCGAGGTGGCGTTGCCGGCCACCTCCGCCGAGCCGGTCTTGGCACCGATGTCGCCGCTCAGCCCGGACATGGCGCGTGCGGCGGTGCCCTGGGTCGCGGTGAGCCGCATCATCTGCTTCAGCTGGGCGGCGGTGCCCGCCGGCAGGCCCTTCGCCCGCTGCCGGTCGTCCAGGTCCGGGGAGACCAGGTAGGGCTGGCGGAAGGCGCCGGTGATCGCGGTGGCGGTGACGCTGGCCATGTTCAGCGGGTTCATCTGCACCTGGCCCTGCCCGATGGCGCCGGCGGCACGGTCCGGGCCGCTCACCGCGGGCACGCTGCCGTCGAAGGAGGCGATGCCGGTCTTCCAGTCGCCCCGGCCGAGCCCGAACCGCTGCTCGGCCTCCTGCTGCAGGGAGGCGTCGGTGAGCGGCTTCTCGTCGATGAGCTTGATGAAGGCCGTGTTGCAGGAGCGCAGGAAGCTGTTGGCGAGGGTGGCCTTCTCGTTGGGCTCCATGCCGGTGAGGTTCTTGAAGGTCTGGCTCTGCCAGGTGGCCGTGTCCGGGCAGGGAGCCGGGCCGTTCATCGAGGTCACGCCGTTGTCGATGAGCATCGCCGCGGTGATGATCTTCATGGTGGAGCCGGGGGCGGCCTTGCCCTGGAAGGCCGCGTTGAACCCGTCCTCGCGGTGGTTGGCCACCGCCAGCACCTCACCGGTGCTCGGCTTCAGCGCCACCACGGACGACTCGGCGTACCGCTGCACCGCCTTCTCGGCGGCGGCCTGCACACCGGCGCTGAGCGTGGTGCGCAGCACACCCGGCTTGCCCTCGGCCAGGGTCAGCAGCGGGGTGTCACCGGCCGCCGCCGGATCGGCGTGCCGGATCCCAGCTCCACCCCGGGCTTGCCGCCCGCCTCGGCCCCGTACCGCTCCCGCAGACTGTCGAGGATCGGCCCCAGCGAGGGATACTCCTTCCTCGACAGCTCCTTCCCCTTGCGGTCCACGGCCTTGATCGGCGGCTTCGCGGACTCCTCGGCGACGAGGGTGTCGCCCTCCTTCAGCTGCGGATGCACCACCGACGGCTGCCAGTCCACCAGCGCCCGCCCCGTGGTCTTCCCCGCCTGCGCAGGCCTTCCTCGTCACATGCTCTGCTCACCGGCCACGATCGCGACCTTCCACTTCGCGCCGGCCCCGTCGATGCGAACGGCCAGCTTCTGGACGGTGATGTCGGTGTACACCCGTCCGACCGTGAGGGGGCCGTTACAACCGATCTTGCTGGGCTCACCCTTCGCGTCGTCACGGTCGACGATGCTCATCCTGCCTTTGCCCGAGCACGTGGCGTACACGGTGTACACGTCGGTCGGTGGTTTGAAGGCAGGCAGGTCGGCGGAGCCCATTCCCGTGGTGACAGGCACAAGTACCTTCGCACCACGCGGAAGGGTCAACTCCGGGCGCTTGGGCGGCTTTTCAGCCTCCGTGTCATTACTGCTGCTCTTGCCCGAGCTGGGTGTGTGACGCGCGTTCGGGACAGCAGCTTCATCCTGGTCGACGCCGGAGCAGGCGGTGGCGAGCAACAGGACCAGCAGAGCGCCGGGCAATGCCGTATGGCGACCCATGGGACACCTCTCGGAAAAGCGCGTCCCGACCCATCGGCCGGGACCCGCAGCGGGACGATCGGTTACTTGATGACCCAGCCCTCTCGTTAGGGCGCCCAGACCGTCATGTTCTTCTTCTGGCCGATCTGGCAGTTGCTGTATCGGTAGGCGCTGTACCCAGCGACGTTTTCCTTCATGATCCCGTAGTCGCCGTACACCGTCGACTTGGCCTTCACTTTGCCGCCGGCCTCAATGCCCAGTTCCGAGGTCCACGACTTCTCTACATTGCCGTTCACTTCGACCTCGATCTTGCCGAGCCACATCACCTTGAACTCAGAACTGATCGTGACGGAAGCGCCGATCTTCGTCGTTCCGGATTTCTTGGATGTGAACTTGAAGTCGATCGGGTAGGACTTCTTGTTCTTTACGTATGTCGCGTACTTCACCGACATCGTGTTCTTCTTGTTCTTGGTGATGTGGTTCTTCTTGTTCTTGGTGATGTGGACGAAGTACTTGCCGTGGCCGCAGTAATCGGCCATCGGTGTCTTGGGCTCGGTCGGCAGGTCGGGGCCATCCGCCTGTCCGGGAATCGGCAGGTCCTCTTCCAGCGGTGTCTCGCTGTCCGCGCCTGCTGCTGCCTCTTCTTGAGGGGAAGCACTGGGAGATTCCGTCACTGTCCCCGGAACGACATCAGCCCCGTTGGCAGTGAGTGGTGCACTTACACCGCCGGGCGAGTCGACCGCGAAAGCAGGCACGGAACTTGCCGCAACCAGAAGCGCGGCGACAACGCCGACGCCGGTCGTCACTCTCGACACTTGAGTGTTTCCCCCTGTTTCTTTTGTCGGCCGTCCCCGAAGGGAGGCCGGCGGTCGGGAATGATTAGATCATGGACATGGCGAGCAAACCAGGTGTCTGAGCCAAAATTGAGCCTGCTTCAGGTAATCGACTCGCCCGGCGGCGCTGCCCGTGCTTGCATATTTGCGCCATCAACAAAAATGCAGATGGTTCAGGCAGGCCGAGCAGGGGGTGTCGTAGCCAGGGTGATGTGCCGACCGAAAACGTGCCGCACCGCAGCCGGTGGACCCGCAGGGCGATTGCAAAGTCGCGGTGACGTCGTGAGTGTGCAGGTCACGGCGGTGTGACGATATCGGAAGGCCCGCGA